>CAZBCT010000023.1:0-36812 GCA_964490485.1 uncultured Candidatus Brocadia sp.
AGTTTTTTGAAAAAATACCGTGAAAAGCTCCGTTAGGAGCGATATGTTTATAGACAAACCATTATGCCACAAACAAGCTCCATCGGAGCGGCATGTTGTTCAATGTTTCATATGCCGCTCCGATGGAGCTAAGGTAAGGTTTTGTATATCACATTTTTCTATAAACATTTCACCCCTATGGGGCTATTTTTCAAAAAACTAAAGTGTTACCATAAAACAAATATTGCAGACGCATCAGATAGTAACCGTAGTCCTGCCGGATGCGGACGGTATCCATGTACATCATGTTAGGGTCGCAACCGAAGCGGAGGCGGCACAAGGGGAGGTATACAAAAAACTCGGAGTTGATCCACATGCTATAAAAAGAAAGCGGATAACTTTCAAAAAAACAGCTTTGTAGTGAGGAAAATATTTGAAGACCCTTGAATATCAATTACTTATGCTCTTAAATGCGTAACTTAGGTTAGGTGTTCATTATAAAGCTTGCTGTGGCTATTCGAATCTCAAAGATCGTTTACTGAACAATGTCCTGAACGTTGTCAGATATTCATTACAAAAATATCCAAATAGAAATGCAAAATATTTTTAAAATAATCGGTGTTACTGCTTAATCTTATCGATAATAAGTTGTCGATGTTGGACGCTAAGCACTTAATATCTCGGTGAGAAATCCGGACTATGCCCGCAAAGGTGGTGTTTTCAACCACTCAGGTATTCCATACTTCAAGGCCCGCAACCGCCCCAGCTTTTGCTGACGGAACTTTCATGGCACGCCTTGACCCTTATCCCGATTGGTTGCTTCACTGCTTCTATCCGTTTCTCTGTAAAACGTTACAGTCTCCCCCAAGGCAGACACCAATTATCTTCTGCAAACGATCTCCCGAATGGGACTGTAAAAAGCTTGCGAAGAAAAAATTGCCCGCTCTTAATGTTGTTATCCGTCCATGTTCTTTATTATCTCATCTGCAAACTCGGAACATTTCACCAGCCTGGCACCGGTCATCTGACGTTCGAGATCGTATGTTACCGTTTTGCGCCGGATGGTCTTTTCCAGAGCGCACACGATCATCATTGCGGCATCGTCCCATCCAAGATGCTCAAACATCATAACCCCTGATAAAATTACAGAGCCGGGGTTGACCTTGTCCTGCCCTGCATACTTTGGAGCGGTGCCGTGCGTGGCTTCAAAAACAGCGGCCTTATCGCCAATATTAGCCCCGGGGGCCATGCCTAAACCGCCAACTTGAGCGGCACAGGCGTCAGAGATATAATCACCATTGAGATTCGGCGTAGCAATCACATCATATTCTTCTGGCCTCAGGAGCACCTGCTGGAACATGGCGTCGGCAATCCTGTCTTTTATCACAATTTTGCCTTTCGGCACAACGCCAAGATGCTTCCTGAGGACGTCGTCTTCCGTTATCGTAAATTTGGAAAATTCCTCTTTCGCCACCTCGTAACCCCACTCACGAAAGGCGCCTTCGGTAAACTTCATAATATTTCCTTTATGCATGAGGGTTACGCTCTTGAGTTCCTTGTCGATAGCATACTGTATGGCGCGTCTCACCAGCCTTTTTGAACCGACGACACTCATGGGCTTAATACCGATGCCTGAATCCTTTCGGATCTTTTTCCCCAGTTCTTGTTCAAGGAATGCAATGAGCTTCTTTGCCTCAGGAGATCCTTTTTTGTATTCGATCCCTGCATATACATCCTCCGTATTTTCACGGAAAATGACGACATTGAGCTTTTCGGGAGATTTTACCGGACAGGGCACCCCGTCAAAATACCGTACCGGGCGGACGCAGGCATACAAATCAAGTTCCTGACGAAGGGCAACGTTAAGACTTCTGATACCGCCACCGACCGGTGTGGTAAGCGGCCCCTTAATAGCAACTTTATATTTCTTAATGGCATTCAGGGTAGCTTTGGGAAGCCATTCACCGCACTCTTTAAAGGCACATTCCCCTGCAAAGATTTCCTGCCAATAAATACGTTTTTTTCCCTTATAGGCCTTGTTCACTGCAGTATCAAATACACGGACGGATGCATTCCAGATATCAGGACCGGTACCATCTCCCCTTATAAAGGGAATAACAGGATTGTCGGGGACAACCAAACGGTTCTTTTCTATTTTTATCACTGCGCCATGATTGGAACTGTTCTTCGCTTTCAGCAACTTCTCTACCTCCTTATGTTGTTTGAAATTTTTACCAGTAAATCCTGTGTCTCCCGATCGTCTGGATTGAGCGCAAGGGTCTTCTTTGCTGTTTTCTCAGCAAGTTCATACTGGTGCATATTATAATACGCGATGCCGAGTACCTTATAAGCGGCAATCGAATTTTCGTCTATCGTAATGGCTTGTTCACATTCAGAGACAACCTTGTCCCAATCCGCATTCTTCAAGTATAGATTGGCTAAAAGTACATGAATCTTTGCAAAGGTATGATCTGGATAGGTCTTCGTGAACGTTTGAAGGATTTGCCTGGCATCGGTATATTGGCCTTTGTCGATAAAAGTATCGGCCAGGTTGCACGTATATATGGGGTTGTCTGGTTTCAAAGCTACAGCCTTCTGAAATGATTGAACCGCATTATCGGGTTGTTTTTCTTTTTGATAAATCACCCCAAGATTGTTATGGTAGTCAGCCACGGAAGGATTGAGGGTAATAAGTTTTCCATACCAGGATATTGACTCTTCGTAGTTTCCCGCGGAGAGATACAGTTTTGCCAAATTTTCCATATAAACGGGATCTTTTGGGTCCAATTCTATCGCTTTCCCGAACGCAAGAATTGCCTCTTCGTACATGCCCTTTTGGCTCAGGATAGCTCCAAGACTATTATAATAACCAGGTTCTGCAGGGTTCAACTTCACCGACTTCCTTGCAAAAATAACGGCGTGTTCCAGGTCTCCCTTTTGTAAATAAGCATTGGTTAATCGGTACACAACATTCAAGTCATCCTGTCGGATCAGATAGGCCTTGCGGAGTTCTTCAATCGCCCGATCCAACTCTCCCTTTTTGATATATAAAGAAGCGAGGTTGCTGTGGAAAACAGACTGAAAAGGGTCAGCGTCAATTGCCTTTTCATACCAGGCAATAGCGTTGTCTGCGGTGTCTCTGCCGAAGCGTTCTGCCAGGAATTGATGAATCAGCCCCAGATGAAAAAACCCCATGAAGTGCTCCGGAATCAGCCTCAACGTATTGTTGGCTTCCCCGTATGCCTTTTGTATCCACGTCTCATTGTTTGTCTTCAACGCGACTTGTATATATATTCTGCAGAGTTCGTCCCGGTAAAAGGTTTCGTATGGATTAAGAAGCACAGCCTGTCTGATAAAAGGCACGCCCCTTTCTACGGTCACCTGCAGATCTTCCCTCTCGTACTCTATTACCCTGCGTCCATATTCAAAACAGGCGTCCGCTCGATACACCCGAAGGATAAAAACAGTTGCGAATCCTATCGCGACAAGCGCTGACCCACAACCCAGCCATCGTAAGGAAATGCGCAGGCGGGAAAGTGGGAGGGTGAAAGGCTGCGCGCATCCTGGTCTCTCCCTTTCGGAACTTCCTTCTGTTATAGAGTCACGCTCATTAGCAGTCAACTCTCTTTCGTTTAGTTTTACTACAGAGATACAAAGCCCCATCATCACCCAGAAGAGTGTTACGATAGGGGTATTCCCAAAGCTGAACTCGTTTTGGATAAGATAACATAGTATACCGGCAAGGAGCCCCAGTACGAGAAGTTTGTTCTGATCACTCAATCGTTTATACCTTTTGCCGACACACACACCGAAGGCAGAGAGGAGCCAGATATAGGTGCCAAGGCCGAAGATACCGCGGGTAACGGTTGTATCGAGAATGTCGTTATGAATTCTATCCTGCCGGGGAAACGGAAAACCATTGTCGCTTTCCCGGACAGTAAATACCTTTGCCAAATACTTTTGATAAAGAATGCCTATCGTATCAGGACCAATCCCTAGGGCCGGATAGTCTTTTATGATTTGTAATGCCGCTAAATACTGAAATATACGGGAAAAAGAAGAACCGGCAACAGAAAATTTACTGGCAAGCCAGGGCCTTTTATGTGTCTGGCTCTTGTCAGAAATCAGATTGCCTGTTGGAGAATCCGTTGTTTGCACATCAGCAGTAAAATGTTTAATAACCGAAGTTTCGTGTCTCACATTAAAGAATATGCCAATAAGGGCAAACAAAATAATCAGAACTGCAAGCTTATATCTTTCCCGGTGCTGTCTTTTGTAAATGAAAAAGAAAAACGGTACCAGGCTTCCGAGAAGTGCCACAAAACATGCACGGGTATTGGTAAGCCAAAAAGCAGTATAAATAATCGCCGATATAACAAAAAAAATCCATGCAATATATTGACTTTTCAAAGCAGACCATTCTATCAGCCGGGGAATAATAAGAAAGAGAATGCTGGCTAATGGTAAAGCCATGACCAAATAGGCAGAGAAGAATACAGGGTTTCCGAAGGTGGAGAATACACGTCTCGCCTCAAAGCTGCTCCATTTGAACATGTCGTATCCAAGATGTTGCGCAATCCCATAGCATGATGCGACAACAGCGCTAACAAGAATGGCGATGATCAGAATGTAAATCCTTTTTTTGGTAGTTATAAAATTAACGGTGGCATAAAAAAGAAAGAGATAACATACCGTAGCCGTTAAACCCTCAAATCGTTTATACGTGCCAAAAAGACTCATGAGGGGGTTTATGGAGAAGATCGTTGAAATGATAAAGACACCAACGTAGGCAAGGATGGGTATATCGATTGCGGTTCGTGCAAAGGTAAAATCCTGCCTGCATGTTGCCGAAATAATCCAGAAAGCCAGGAGTATCGCTGTTAGTAAATATAGGATCGTTACTTTGCTGAGGTCAAAGACACTGTAAAGTCGTATATCAAAAAAAAGAGGGACGATTACCACTGTCGCGATTAAGAAGCCAATGAGTAATTTCTCACCATACCGCGAAATCGTTTCAAAAGTATTTTTCATTGAATCATTCATTATTTTGAGTAAAATCTAAACGAACATCTTGCCAGCACCAGGAGGATTCTCTTTGTTAATTTTAGATTTTTCAAGGTAATGTGAAGATCGCTATTAATACAACATCTGCTGTTGCCGGAGGTGGTGTTACCTACATAAAAAACCTGTTGGCATATTTGTCAAAACTAAATACGAATCATCGCTATCTTATCCTGACAACTCGTGCCGGAAAAGAGATCTTTTCCTTTCCGCATCCCCATTTCACATTTTTGTCTTTTCAACTGCCTTCGAGAAGCGCTGTATTACGTCTCTGCTGGGAGCAGATTTTTTTACCCCTATTCCTCAAAAGAAAGAACGTTACTCTGCTTTTTTCCCCGGCAAATGTGTGCCCTCTTTTTACCAAACTTACAAACGTAGTTATGATACAGAACGTCGAACCTTTTAGCAATAGTGTTCCGGAAAATCGCGGTTTTCTTCAACGGGTACGGCTGAAATTCCTGAAACTGCTCACGATATTGTCGATACAAAAAGCTCAAATCACTATTTTCCCATCAACAAAAGCCCGTAGCGACATTGAAAAATCGGCGGTACTGATGAAACATGCTGAAGTTATTTACCACGGTATTAACCGGGAACTATTTCATCCCATTCGTGATGATGATGACAAATTACTTCAATTGAAGAAGAAATATCGAATAGATACCTTTCTTCTCTTTGTATCCAACATCCAGAGGTACAAAAATTTCTTTGAACTCATAAAGGCTTTTGTCTTGTTAAGGGACAAAATAGACAGCGCCATCCAGCTTGTCTTTGCCGGAACCTGCTTCGACAGGGAATATTATAATGAGATGAATGCTTTTATCACAAGGGAGGGATACGAACAACGGATTCTCTTTTTGGGGAAAGTCCCCTATGAGGATCTGCCCTATTTATACTCTGCCTGCAAATTATTCGTATATCCTTCTACATGCGAATCGTTCGGAATGACTTTGGTGGAGGCAATGGCCTGCGGTGCTCCGATACTTGCTTCTCACAGAGAGCCAATGCCAGAACTTTGCGCAGATGCAGCCCTCTATTTTGATCCAATGAACCCGGCTGCTATCGCCGATACGATACTGAAGACACTGAAGAATCCGGCCGTGATCTCCGCACTGGCAAGGAATTCATTGGAAAGAGCAAAGACCTTTTCATGGGAAAATACGGCGATACGCACTTTACATACTTTGACAAACATTCCATAAATAGGGCAATCATCGATATATCCGCTTTTTCCATAAATGCCCTCTGAAGGTTGACAGGATTTTTTTCCCAAAAACTCTTATCATAAACTGTCTGACCACATGTCGCGCAAAACCGGTTACACAGGTAATAATTTCGGTGACAGGTGACGAAAGTTTGTATGACCGGCGTATTCTCCAGTCATCTCTGCTAAAAGTCGACCCACCTTTCCCGCCTGCTCGCATGCGGACCAGGATATCGCTGAGTATAATCCATGGGATATTTGCCTTTAAACACCTCAGCACAAAATCATAGTCAGCTCCTATACGATACCGGGTATCGAAGAGACCGACACGTTCATACACATTCCGCCGCACAAAGGTAGCCGGATGTTGAACGGTCATACCTTTATGCAGGTGGAGTAAGCTTGATCGTAATACCACGTTAGCGCCACCCGGCAAATCTTCCCATACTTCTATCGAACCGGAAACCATTCCAACATCAGGATTGCATGAAAATGCCTCCGCAACCCGATCGAGAGTATTTGGCATCCATATATCATCACTATTGAGAATGGCAACAATCTCGCCGGTTGCACGGCTTATGCCCTTATTCATGGCATCATAAAGGCCATGATCCGGTTCCGACTGCCAGCCTGACAGAGCAAGTGGGTATTTTCCTACAATGACTTTGGTATCGTCTCTGGAACCACCATCTTGTACGTTAATTTCAAGATCAGGCCAATTCTGGCTCATGATGCTTCTCAACGTATCGTCAAGGGTCTGCGCACTATTAAAGGCAGGGATAATTACGGTAATTTCCATCATTTCTTAGGGTTAATTCCATGCACCTGAGTTACCAACATGATCCGTCTCCTATCTGGCCGTACTTATTTAGTGTCTGAACGAAAACGCACTTTTTTTGAAAAGTATCGGAGCAGATAAAATATTACAATATCTTATAGTTTTCAATCTTTTCATAAAGCACCTTTCGGCTAATGCCCAGCAGTTCAGCCGCTTTGGACTTGTTGCCCTCTGCAGATTTTAGCGCATCCATGATCATCTCGATCTCTAATTGCTTTTGCGCCTCATACAGGGTTCCGGTGGATTTATATTTTTGCATCCGTACGGCAGATTTATTACAGACCTCTTGCGGCAGCATCTCCACATCGACCATACTATCATGGAGAGCGAGGGTAACAATCCTCTCGATAACGTTTCTTAATTCCCGCACATTGCCAGGCCATGAATAGTTGGAAAGGAATGTCAATGCTTCAGGGGTAAACCCTCTTACCCGTTTGCCAACATCTGTACAACTCAACGTCAAAAAATGTGCTATCAGCAACGGAATATCTTCTTTGCGTTCACGCAGCGGAGGAACGTGGACAGGAACAACGTTTAACCGGTAAAAGAGGTCTTCCCGAAACTCCCCGTTGCCAATAGCCGTCTTCAAATCTTTATTAGTTGCGGCCAGGATACGCACATCAATCTTCATTGTCCGGGTTCCGCCTAACCGTTGCAGTTCCCTTTCCTGTAGCACCCGCAGCAGTTTTGCCTGAGTATGGATATGCATTTCCCCTATTTCATCAAGAAAGATTGTCCCTTTATCCGCCACTTCGAAAAGCCCCTGCTTTGTTTCCGATGCCCCTGTGAATGCCCCTTTTTCATAACCAAAGAGTTCGCTTTCCAGCAAATCCCGAGGAATCGCAGCACAGTTCAAGACCACGAAAGGCCGACCAGACCTCGGACTCTCATAATGGATAGCCTTTGCGATCAATTCTTTGCCTGTACCGCTTTCCCCCGTGATAAGCACACTGTAGGGGGAGTTACTGACCTTTTTTACATATTCTAACGTCTCCCTGATCTTCGCACTGTCGCCAACAATATTGCCAAGTGATGCGTGAGCCTTTTGCTGCTTCTTGAGATTTTTATTTTCAAATTCAACGCGCTCCTTCAGCCTCTTGAGATCATCGAGAAGTTCAGCATTACACACTAACAAGGCCACCTGTGACGCGATGCCCGTAAAAAGGTCCAGGTCGGTCCTGGAAAATTCGTAGGTATTACTCTTGCTCTCTATTTGCAATATACCGGACATTCTCTGAGGACAGATAAGGGGAGCGCACAGGATAGAACTGGCGCCAATGAGCTTTATACTCATGCTAACCTCAGAGTCCATGTGCGTATTCATGATGAGCAGAGATCTGCGCTCCTCAATGGCACGACGGGCAAGGGTTTGGCTCAGGGCGTATCCTTCCCCAGCAGGAGCCTGATTTTTTGTTTGAATTGTTCGGATGGACCATGTGTCCCTTCCGTCGTCTTGCGAGGCGATAAAACAACGCTCAGCTTGAGGAAACAGGGAGAAAACAATCTGTATGATCTCCTTCAGCAACGCATCAATATCAAAAATACTGCCGGCAGCTTTTGCGATTTTCTGAAAGACTTTTACTTTTTTTTGTAATTTCTCAAACTCCTCTTTCCCCACGTTCTCGCAAAGATGCTCATCAGCAGTTCCCGCTGACACCTGATCTTTTGTAGCCACAATAATTTGGGTATACTCACTGGAGGGAGGTGACATGCATGCCGGATGGAGGGAGTCCGCGCTTCTGAAGATCAGGGTATGGGGACCGATGCAGATTTTACTGTTATCAGGAAGCGGTTGGGGAGTGGTTATTCGTTCATCATTTAAAAAGACACCATTAAGGCTGCCCAAATCCTCAAGAATATACCCTTCATTCCACTTGCTGACCCTGGCATGGTGCCGGGAAACCATAAGATCATCAAGTTTAATATCAGTCGTGGATGCCCGGCCAAGAATGGTAATATCTTTTAAAGAATAACTTTTTTTCTGTCCCGGAATGGTGACATCGATTAGTTCAGCCATAAGAGTAAAGGACAGAGGTAAAGGTTGTTTCCTAAAGCGTTAACAAACGCATGATGTCATTTCGTGTAGCATAAATGACCAGCGTAATAATGAGACCGAAGCCTATATATTGAGCAATCGAGAGTGTCCTTTGACTCACCGGGGAACCCTTGATTTTTTCGATAGCCAAAAATAGCAGATGACCACCATCCAGCACGGGAACCGGTAAAATATTCAACAGCGCAAGCTGGAGGCTCAGGATGCCCAGGAAATATACCAATTTACCAAAACCCACCTTTGCCGATTCATAAGAAGCCTGAGCAATAAGAATAAATCCTCCGACATTCTTTGTTGAAAGCCTTTGTGAGAAAAATCCCTTTATCGTGAGATATAACCTCTGAACATTAATAATTGCCTTTTTTGTACCCACAACACACGAACCAAACAGGCCATATTGCTTTATTACCGTTTTTTCCCTAAATTTTACCCCAATATTCCCTACAGCATTTTTCTCATCCTTCTGAGGTTCGATAGGAGACACAAACCGCTCATTGCCTCGCATCCACTCTATCACCATTGGTTTTCCCTGACTCATCATTACCATCTGCAGGAGGGTATTCCAATCCTTTATCTCCTTCTCATTCAGAGAAGTAATATGATCGCCGGGTTTTAATCCAACCTTTTCTGCAGGATACCCCTTAACAAGAGAATCCACCTTCAGCCCGTAGAATGGGGTGAGTCCATCCAGAAACGACTCTTTCTCCTTTTCATCACCAAGGAGCACCGAAATCAGGGTTACCGCTTCATTCTTTTTCACAGTAAAGACAATGGTTTCTTCTTCGGCATCCAGAATCAGCTTCCTGATATCAGAAAAACCCGTCACCGGTTTCGCATTCACCTCGACGATCTCGTCGCCTTTCTGGAAACCTGCTTTGCTTGCAAGACTGTTATTTTTTACCCCATCTAAAATTGCAGTCGCACAGGAGAGGCCAAACATCCACCGGGTAGACCTATAAGGAGTTACTTTTAGCTCTATTTCTTTATTATCACGCAGTACGGTAAGCGCCATCTCTTTCCCAAAACTCATGCCTTCAGCCTCCCGAAACTCATCCTCGGTGGAAATCCGTTTACCGTTCACTGCAACGATGGTGTCCTTAACCTGAATGCCTGCATCCCTGGCGGGAGAATAATTATTTTCAAAGGCAAAAATCTTGTCAATTTCCAGACTGGTAGCCGGCATAATTCCTATGCGCTGAATCCCATGCTCGGCATCATACTTCGGGGTAACCTTTACGTTGAAGGTCTTTGCGTCCCGTTCAACTCCAAGATTGACTCCTGTGGCGGGATCGCTCAGGGCAACGATGGTAAAAAGATCCTCAAAATCAGGGTCTTTGTCCCCGTTAACTTCAACAATCTTGTCCCCGCGCTGAATTCCGGACTCCCAGGCAGGCCAACCCGGAGCAACCTGTCCTATCTCAGAGGTGATAAACGGCACGCCAATCTGAAAGGCAACAATAAAAGCAATAAAGGCCAAAACGGCATTTAACGCAACCCCCGCGACAAGCACACAGGCGCGTTGCCCCACGCTTTTAGCCGAAAATTCCCACTGAGAACCGGTCTTTTCTTCCTCATGACCTTCCCCTGCAAGCTTGACATAGCCGCCCAGCGGAAAGAGTGAAAGCCGGTACTCCGTTTCCCCCCACTGTTTTTTGAATATTGCAGGGCCAAAACCCAGTGAAAATGCCAGCACCCGCACCCCGATTTTTTTTGCCATAAGAAAGTGACCCAGCTCATGGACAAAGATTAGCAGGCCAATACCTACGATAACAAGAATAACATTGGTTGATACATTTAAATAAGGCATTTTTTCATCTCCCGTCTTGCCCAGGCATCCGCCGCCAGTATCTCCTCAAGGCAAGGATTTTTAATAAAATGATGATGATTGATCACCTTTTCCACATGAGAGGCAATCTCTGTAAATCGAATTTGACCATCCAGGAACGCTTGCACTGCCACTTCATTTGCAGCATTGAGTGTTGCCCCTGTCGTACCGCCTTCCCTGGCAGCATGATAACCAAGACGCAAGGCCGGAAATTTTTCAACATCGGGTTTCCTGAAAGTCAGGTTTCCCAAAGCCGGCAAATCGAACCAGCGTACATCGAGAGGGCTCCTTTCGGGATAGGTTAAGGCATACTGGATCGGCACCTTCATATCCGGCAATCCCATCTGGGCAATAACTGACCCATCGCAAAATTCCACCATAGAATGAATAATTGATTGCGGATGAATAACAACATCAATTTGTTCGGACGTGAGGCCAAACAACCACTTCGCTTCGATAATCTCCAATGCTTTATTCATCAATGTGGCTGAATCGATGGTAATCTTCTGTCCCATCTGCCACGTAGGATGCTTCAGGGCCTGCGCGGGTTTTACCTCAGGAAGTTTATCTGCCGGATAGTCACAAAAAGGCCCGCCAGACGCCGTAATAATAACCCGCTTAACCTCGCTTGGCCTGCCGGAACGGAGAGACTGGAATATTGCACTGTGTTCACTGTCCACGGGCAATATCTGATTTTTTTTTGCCAGAGACATCACCAGATGCCCGGCCATAACCAGGGACTCCTTATTCGCCAGGGCAAGGGTCTTTCCTTGCTCTATGGTGGCAATGGCAGCGGGTAACCCTACGGCACCCACTACGGCGGAAACCACAATGTCCACCTCAGGCTTTACCACAATTTCCTGCAAACAATTGTTTCCGGTGAGTATTTTTAACTGATTGCCTTGAAAACGTCGTTTTAACTTTTCGGCCAACCCGCAATCAGCTAAAGCAACATATCGGGGCTTGAATTCTTCGACCTGCTCCGCCAGCAATTCCCATTGGGAATTTGAAGACAAACCAACAACCTGAAATGTATCCTTTAGATTTCGGGCAACCTCTAAGGTGTTTTTCCCGATAGAACCCGTAGAACCAAGAACGACAATATTTTTCATGCTTACGCCATGTGGGCAATTTCTTCCAAAAGTTCATCTACCATGCGATCCTCCGGTATCTTTCTTACCTTTTCGCCCTTTTTAAAAAGGAATCCAAACCCCTTGCCGCCGGCAATTCCGATATCTACCTCACGCGCCTCGCCCGGACCATTCACTACACATCCCATGATAGCGATCTGCAAATGCTTTTTATCGCCAGGTAAACGCTGTCGCACCTTTTCTACAATATCCACTAAATCTATTTCACATCGCCCGCACGTGGGACAGGAAATAAGTTCTGCTTCATGGCGCTTGTGCAGTCCCAGCGCCTCAAGGATATCATATCCAGCCTTAACCTCCAATTCAGACGCACCGGTGTAAGAAACCCTCAGGGTATCGCCAATGCCTTCGGAGAGCAAACCGCCGATACCAATAGCAGACTTTATCGTTGCCAGACTCGGTGGACCAGCCGCGGTAACCCCCAAATGCAGCGGATAGTCACACTGTGTCGCTATGGACCGATAAGCCTCCAGGGTCGAAGGGACGTCAGAAGCCTTCAATGACAGAACGATATCTTTAAACCCCAGTGATTCGAAGTGCTCACAATACCGCAAGACCGTTTTCACCATGAGCGTGGTTAATGCTTCAGTCTCATCACCTTCACTACGCACGGAACCTGAATTCACTCCGATACGAATAGGAATACCCTTATTTTTAGCCGCAAGAACTACTCCTTCCAGCTTTTTTTTATCTTTCATATTCCCGGGATTGATTCGAATCTTATCGACCCCCTGGGCAATAGCCTCAAGAGCAAGGTGATGTCCAAAATGAATGTCGGCAACGAGCGGAATCTGTATCTGTCTCTTAATGGCGCCGAGGCACTTGGCAGTAACGATCGTAGGCACAGCCACGCGAACAATATGACACCCGATTGTTTCCAAATCCTTGATCTGTTTAACCGTGGCATCAATATCTTCAGTGTGAGTCTTGGTCATGGTCTGCACGGAAACAGGATTATCTCCGCCTAACGGCACACAGCCAACATTGACTACCCGTGTTTTTCGTCGTTGGATCATAGGTTAGATAATAATTTCAGAGAAAACTGATGCAGTGAGAAATATAGTGTTATGCATATAAATTATATTGATATCCGGCTATTTTTTCAATTGTTAATTTCAAGGCAAACGCGCTACCCCATGTCTGTTGCCGTTAAAAAGACATAATTCTATGTGTGCACTACACAAAAAAAATTCCAGTGAGACTTTACGCCTCACTGGAATTTTAAAACAGGAATCTATCTTACAAAGACAACAGAGCGTTATCCTGCGACTATCTTCTTCTTTTCAGGTCAAAATCAACCTTGGTGGCCTTTCCTGCCTCTACCGTAACTTCCTGTGACAGTTCCTTCAGTTTTTCGTGCCATGTCTTCACGGTATATTTTCCTGGTGGAACACCTTCAATCGTATAGGTCCCGTCCTTATCGGTAACAGCAAAATAGGGATTTTCAAAGGTCACGGCAAAACCAGCCATCTCACTGTGAACATTGCAAAGGAGCGGCGTCTCACCAACCACATCAAAAAGCACTTCTTTTACCACGCCCGTTGGGTATGTTCCCAAGTTAAACTGCAAGGCTGCGGTAGGAGGTGAAAACACGTTGTGACGCACGGCGTCACTGTTTGGGAAATCCACCGTTGTACCTTTCTGCATAGCGACAACGCGCGGCACATAAGTAAGATTAAGCTGATCAACAACGGCATGTTCTGTAGGTGGTGCAAACTTATTGTCCCCTACTTTTTCAATGAACACAATGGCATCGGCACTATTCCTCATCTTTTGACAGGTTACAACACCGGTAATAGAGCCCGCATCATCCACTTTAGGCAAGTTTTTGACGACCTTCTTTAACTTTTGCTGCGCATCTTCCAATCTCTTCGCTGCTTCGGCCATTTCTTCAGGCGTTAACACCTTCTTTTCCTCCTCCTGAGCCCAAACCAGCGAATGTGACGAAAACGCTATCGACGAAATTGCAAGTATACCGGAAATAAGATATTTCTTCATAAACCCTTTGTCTCCTCCTGTCCTCAATAAAATTTCCAAAAAGCAAGCGAGCTAACAAATATTTCATATCCATCTGTTAGCTCACTTTTATTACACGCGTTACGCCTTCTCCACTTTTATCAACTCACCATTCAGGTATTTCTTCATGAAGTCATTTTCGTTACCAGTGGTATACCCGGTTTTTGCCGGATCCCATAACCCTTTACCACCAATACCGCCATCCTCAGCCTTAGTAACCTTTACCAGCGTCTCCTTTGGAACCGTATTAATGCCATGGTTATCGGCCTCGAAACCAAAGACAAACTTCATACCAATTTTTGCCTTGTGGAACAGACTATCAAGCTGATGCATAGGCATCGACCAATCCCTGGTGAGACTCTGCTGAGAACCATAACGGAAACTTGACTGATAACCGGTACCTGCAGACAACGCCCTTCCATCCGGCCTTGTTTCGTGTGCCTTCACACTCTTTTCCGTTGCAATCCACGAGGAATGTTTAATCATCGTCACATCGTAAGGATAGGACGAATTATACTTTGCCCTTAGCATAAGCCTTGAAACTTTATAGAAAGGATCATTTGGCTTCCATCCTTCATAAGGCCTATCTGCCGGATTGGCATCAACGTAAACATAATCGCCGTCATTAATGCCCAAATCTTTCGCTGCCTGCGGGTTGATATTAATTTGATGCTCACCAACACCCGGCATTCTCTTGTCCATTCTGTATGGATCACCAAAGTTATTATTCCAGATAAAATTCCAGTCAGTCACAGCCCATTGAGAATGTACTGTATGCCTTGATTTTGGCGTTACACAAAAGAACTTATACCCTTTCTCCCACAGGAAATTCTTTGTTTGCTTTGTCTCCGCCCAGGATTTCTTGATATTCCTTACCGTTCTTTCATCCCAGTGCTCTGCACTCTCCGGAACTCCGTAATCATCTGGACGGATATACGGATTGGTACTGACAATTACGTTTGGTAAGTACTGAGTTGCCTCAGGACCTTCACGATGTACAATAAAGTTTTCGCCATACTCAATGATCTCTGATTCATCATTGTAAGCCTGCAGTCTTCCCGTTGGTGTATAGAATGGCAGACTTTCGTGTACCTGTTCCCAGAATGGCTGTCTTGGATAAGTCCGGTAATTTAACAGGGCAACACCAGGTTCACCGTATTTTCCTGCTACGATATCATCAAAGGTATATCCCTTCGCGGTCGTACTACCATCCAGCAATCTGTTTATATAAACCTCCGGCCTGCCTTCCAAAGCAAATTTCCAGAAGTCCCTGAATCTCATATCCCTGAGCAACTCTCCCAGCTTGGCTGCCATACCGGCAATGACCATCACATCATCCTTAGAGTCATTTACAGGCCGAATACCACCCTTCCATATCTGGTAGAACGGATTTGAGCATGAACTGGTAATCTCGTGCGTTTCAAACTCCATCCAAGAATTAGCAGGGAATGCAAAGTCTGCATACTCAATGGAACCCGTCATCTCAATATCAGTAGACATGATCTGTTCGATATTGGGGTTGACATTCTTTAGCATCTGGTACACATGCTTAGCGTTATTGACCAGATTTACGTTGGTAAACCACATGACCTTTGTTGGTGTAGGCATGTGTGTTTTACCCGTGAAGACCTTACGACCGTATTTTGGTGTATTAACAATCAAAGGTCTATCATTATGGTTCCAGTATGCAACCTCTTCATCGTAAGCACGACCCTTTATCTTTAACTCCATCGCTGGTGCGTCGGGATCGAGGTTTGGATTAAACACATCTTCTGCTACCCAGCCGTAAAAACCAGGACCACACCACTTTGCTGACTGAAAATTACCTGCCTTGTAATTTCCTGCCCAGGTATGGGAGCCTGAACCCATATAACCGACATTACCCGTCAACATCAACGGTAAGTATGTCGACCTGTTCATCAGGGTTGCATGGAAATAGTGATTAATACCCTCACCATAGTGAATTGCCACTGGTTTTATGGTTGCAATATCATGCGCCAATCTCACAATCAACTCTTTTGGAGAGTTCGTCATTTCGACAACGCTGTCGACATCATAATCTTTCAGGTGTATCTTATACATCTCAAAGAGCGGCATAACCTCGATCTCTTTGCCATCGACAGTCTTTACCTTAAAGGTACCATCAAGTACAGGATCGATCCCTTTCGCCGCCAATTTATCACCAACGTCGTCCCTGGTAATCGGTTGTGGACCATTCGTCTTTGCATCCCACACAACAAAATCCCCGAGGATTTCTCTCTGATCATCGTGTAAACCATGGATTTTATAACTAGCCCCATGTGAAATATCTTCTAATTTATAATCAGGAAATATATCCTTGGCCTGTAATCTCTTCAAGGTATCCGTCCTGACGAGCAATGGGAAATCGGTAAACCTCTTCACATAATCTGCATCATAGAGCTTTTCGTCCATCAATATTTTCGTCAAACCCAAGAAGAGTGCGGTATCGGTATTACACTTGATCGGTATCCAGTAATCTGCTTTTTGAGCAGACGGGCTATACTCAGGTGTAATAACAACGAGTTTTCCACCTCTTTCCATAACCTGGGTCAGCCAATGCGCCTCTGGCATCTTGTTTTCAATCAGATTCTTTCCCGTTTGGATGACCAGCTTTGAAAACCGAATATCATTCATATCAACATCAGAGGTCTGCAAACCATGAGAGAAAGGATGTCCGGGGGCCTGATCACCATGCCAGGTATAGTTCGACCAGTTCCTTCCTCCAAGTGCCTTGTCCGGCCCTAGACCTCTATTGTGGCTATCAACCAGGGAAAGCATGTTGTTAAATCTGTACATACCGTATTTTCCTATAACGCCCAAAAGACCCATACCACCACGGCCCTTGAACGTTCTGGTACCAGCGCCCTTCATGGCATCCACCATCTCTTTGGGATACCCTTGCTCGATAAGCTTCTTGGCACCCTCTTCACCACTGTATTTTTTGGTGATATGGATAATCCCCTTGGCGGCATACGTCCACGCATCATCCCATGATGCCTTTAAAAGCTCATCCTGCCCTCTGGCATCAAACATATACTTTGATTTATTTTCCGGTGTCAGTTCAGGGAATCCATCGTCTGCCCATTGCTTCCATCCTTTTCGAATAAGCGGATATCGCAACCTGTATGGACCATAAACCCTGCGATGGAAGGTATACCCTTTTAAACACATCCTTGGATTCCAGTTCCTGGTCGCCTTATTTCCATAAAGATCTGAATAATTCTGATGGTCATAATTCTGCTCTACCCTCATAACCACTTCATTTCTTACGAACGCCCTTACCCTGCAGGCATGAGTGTCATTTGGCGAGCAAGTAAAGGTAAACGTCCGATCATACCGGTACTGGTCACGATAGACACTTTCCCATGTGCGATCCGGATAAGCATCTAAGGGATTTCCTACCTCCACAGCAGGTTTTAAGAGCCTGAACGCCATTGCCTTATTGGCAACGGTAAAGGTCGCACCTGTTGCCCCTGCCACTTGTAGGAAAGTTCTTCTGGTAAGTTTCATTTTTCCTACTCCTTTCTCAATGTAAATCCAAGTATATAAAATTTTTTACCTAATTTATTGTAAAAATCAACAAACCACTTTTTTTACTTTATAAGCCTCAGTACACTGCCCACACACGCCGTCTTCCGGCTCCCAGTCTGGAAAATCCTTTTTTATTTCATTCACAAGATAAGCATCTTGCTCAATACCTTCCACCCACTGATATGTACGAAACTGGCAGAGTGGACATTGAGACCCAGGCAAGATGGTCTTTCTCTTCTTAAAGGTATGCTTTATCGGTAACCCCTCAGAAATTTTTATTACTTCATTCACATCTTTTGCCATCCCCAGTATCCTGTCATGCGTTAAATTCTCATCCTGCCACAGGACATCAAAAATAGCCATTTTCACTTCATCAGGAATCTTTTTATAAAGAGCTGCAAACTCCTGGTATCGTCCCTCTTTATCGGAAAGCGTCTCTTTCCCGTTCCTGATCAATCTGCTATCAACATAGATATCCCAAAAGACACAATATCGTTCTTTAATAATGCTTTCTTCCATGGGATTACCGCCGAGGCGTTCATCACGATAGCCGTACGAATCACTGAACATATCTGAGGTATGCATCAATTCATGTCTCACCAATTTTTTCAGATAAGGAATATTCAGGAAGCGGTCCGGCAGTATTTTGACCACAATCCTTTTCTGCCCAGCATCCTGATTCATACCCTTGGTAAGATATGAGCCTTCGTCAAAATTATTCACCGCCTTGGCAATCACCCCTCCGTAAGCTTTTTCTTCAAGTCCTGGGAATTCATCGAAAATTTCTTTTATGAGCTTTACAAGCCCAAGTTTCTTAAAGAAATCCCACTCAATCTTTTTAAATTGTGCAGGTCTTTCATCTAAGGGAAAATTTTCGTAAACCGGATCAATGCAGGAATGATATTCGAGAGTCAGGGCAAAATCCCCCCTTTCCTCCCTAGCCTTTACTTCACTAAAAATTACTTCCTCTATCAAACTCGGATCAAATTCCAGCTTCATATTATTCCTCACCAAAATCTTCAGAGGATGCGCAGGACAGACATTCATCTGAAGCCCCTGCCACTGCTTCCTGATTGAGATCCGATTCCTTATATATCTCTGTCTTCACATCCATCAATTTAATTTCCAGTCTCAGGAACTCTTTCGTCAAAGCAGATACCGCAGAATAAAATCCCTCCCCTGCCTTCCTGGCAAAGAGAACCGAGAACAGAGGAACCCACTTCCCTATATGCTCTTTCAGGAATTTCTTTTGCGCGTCAGCGCATATCTGCGCTTTTTCATCACCATGATTTTCTAAGGCATAGGCTTGCTTGTACAACAAAAAGTGCATAAACTCCAACTCTACACTGACGTGGTCGCACCGTTCCTTCTCTATCTCTGAAATATCAAGCCCAAATGCCCGATAAAAACCCTGAATATCTCCTAATTCATGTACTTGTTGAAACACATGGGCTGCGCCATATTGAGTTTCATACAGGGGGCACTCTTTTGACATCGTGTGCCCGACAATGCGCTGGTATTCGGATTGTAGGGATTCAATTGAGGTCGCAACGGCAAACTCCTGAGCCTCATGAAAACACCTCTTTAACTCCGTACCATCGTCTATTCCTTCATAACACAGCGCCAACGCATTCTGATGTTCCAGAATTTCAGATGATTTCAAAATTGACAAATTTTTCTCTGTTGGGTAGAGAAAACAGCCAGATAAAACCTGATACATGGCACTTCGTGTAAGCAAGCCATCCACTTTGGATGCAACTTCCTGATCTAGAAGACTACTCCTGTCGGTTTCCATAATAAACCTCAATGCTAAATTGAATTGTAATGTTTCGGGTCTCTGATGTAAACAGGCTCTTCTACCGTAGTCCTTACAACCTCTTGTCCATCCTCACCAAGCCCAATAACGGTATCATTGTACATTTCAAACTTCTTGCCGTGAATTGTTGTCTCAAACACCTTTGGCCCTTCCTCAATCTTGTACTCATATATAATAGTTTGAGTCATCCTGAACAAAGACATTACCGCCAGTCTTTCCCTGGATGGCACCATAAATTTATCAATCGCTTCATCAACTCCAGGACCAAACATCTGTCTTAAATAAGACCTAGGCGCCCATCTCGGTGGTATGTAGTAGATGTTGGGTTCTGTCCCAAATTGAGGATAGAGCGGTAGAGCCAACTTATCGTGTCTGATCAGCCAGGTAACCGGGTTCTTTGGGTTATCATCCAGAAAACCCTGCAAACGAATCTGCCCTACGCAGGCAGCCATACATCTCGTTTCCATCGGGCGCCCCTTCGTCAATGGATCCTTTCCTTCAATTCTGGGATAGCAGGCAATACACTTTTCGCTTACCCGCGTCAAACCCCGGTACATAGGTTTTTTGTAAGGACACTGCTCAACACATTTCCGGTATCCTCTGCACCGCTTCTGATCTATCAGAACGATCCCGTCTTCTTTTCTTTTATAAATAGCCTTCCTGGGACAGGCAGCGAGGCACCCTGGATAAGTGCAGTGATTACACAACCTCTGGATATAGAAAAACCAACGGCTATGTTCCGGCAACGACGAATATTCGTCAGGCTTGTTGCTCTTTGCCACATCTTCTCCAAAATTCGGGGAACGCCATTCCTTATCTTCTGGAATATAACCAACCGCCCACTGATTAATATTTTTTTTGGCTGCAGCCTCAAATATGGTGTCACCTTCGTAAACCCCATAAGGAGATAACTTTTCATCCTTTTCATCGGTATACCAGGTATTTTCACCATTATCAATTAACTTGAGCGTTTTAACATCCCAGGATTGCGGATAACCACCGTATGGTTTGGTCTCCACGTTGTTCCACCACATGTGTTCCTGTCCTTTGTTATACGACCAGGCACTTTTGCATGCCATAGTACAGGTTTGGCAGGCAATACACCTGTTAATATTAAATACAGCCGCAAATTGATGTTTTGGTCTGGATTCAAAATAGGGATATTCCATTCTTCTCCCTAAGTGCCAGTTGTGTACTAATGTCATTTTCCAATCCTCCTATTAATCTTAATTCTAACCGATTAAACTATTGCCAGGCAACTCGTTCCAGTGTTACAGGATGCCACTGAATAGAGATATTCTTTTGACCGTTCCTGTCTTGTTCACCACCATTCCATACCGCAATGTTGAAATAGCTCGTCCCGCCAGGCACAAACTGTACATCATGCGGATCCTCGGTAATTAAAGAACGATAGATAATCACGGTCCATACCCCATCTTCGTATTTACTGCACCCATTTACATCCTGGTGAGCTTGTGTAGTAAGGGTTCCGAAACCTTCAGCGTTTAAATCCTCAACCGTTCTGCCTCTTGCCGGCTGAGACAGCAGATTATTTGCAGCCCTTCCCCCTGATAAAACTTCAACACTCGTTATTAATTCCCGGTGATAATATGCGCTGTATGGATTCAAGTTAAAATCGTCATGCATATTTGGATACTGGGCCTCTACATCTTCCAGCTCTCCCTTCACCAGTAAATCAGCCTCCCAGTCAGCCTTCCAGTGCCAGAGATTTGTTGGTTTTTCCCGGTCTCCCATTCTAGGGCTGAAATGTTCCGCAGGCGTTATCTCTACTGCCCCCAGAGGGAACATTAAAGCAACTGCGTCCCTGAATTCCTGAACTGCAATTGCCCTGGCGTTCCTCGTGGGATCATTCCAGGAAACCTTAAAATACACGACAAGACCATCATGAATGGCTTTCACTTCTGCATTACTAACTGATCCACCACCATTGGGAAACGCCTTGTCTTGTTTTTGAAGCGGAACAGTAACACCCTTAGCATCATTGAAAAAACCCTTCAAAGTTTCAACGTCCATATGATACGGTTTTCCTACATCTACATATTTAATATTCAGCACTTCCTTTGCCGGAGTAAATTCCTCATCACTTGCCCCCTTCACCCCTGGCGCTGTCTCCTCAGCCGCAAACAACGCAGTGCTAAGAAAAGCACAGCTTAAGAGGGCCACACCATATCTTTTTAAAACCGAATATGTTTTTTTCATTTTCCCCCTCCTCCATTAATAATATTTTAGACAACAAAAATCATTGTGTTTATTCATAAATACCGGCGAACCAAACTACCACGTAAAAAACGCACAGACCTCCTTCCTGATTAATCAAACGCTCATTGCATACTACTAAATCCGATGGAGAGTATCAAAATTTCACTGCCATAGATAATATTAAAACATTTTAGACATAAAGGCAAACTACATTCCACAAAAAAAAGATCCATGTCAATTTACAGACATTACCTATTTTTTTTATTTTCAGTATATTACGATAACTTCCATCTTTTTTACGCAAAAATAAAATGACACGCGCATTTCCCTTTTGCAACATACAATGCATCAATGAAACTAACGAAAACACCGGCATGTGAAACATGTGAAAAAGGTACACGATAAACATTTACGTGTATACAAAAGAGGGCACCTGATGGTTGGTTTTGAGAAAAAGCCAGAAGTGGTCATTTAGATCATAAGTCTTTTTTCAAACACTATGAAACGAATTGTCATTCATTAATAACGCCTTTGCCTCATCTACAATCTGTGGTGTTATTTCTTGATATCCCCTTTCCTGTGCAAACTCCTCAATTTTTTTCTTAACCATGCCTCTGACAAAAGAAGGAATTCGGGCGGTCTGTATTTGCGCTTCCTGTGTCCATGCAGGTATCTGCTTTTTTTTATGCTGCTTATCAGAAATTTTTTGATCGTCCGTAACGGATCTCAGGAAACCATCCTCACTACTATGCTGGCATTCAACGGTGTTTTTTATAACGGCTTTATCGTTTACGGGTCTCTGAAATTCTGAAAAATCGGACGGCATAGTAATCCTCGCATCGGGAATTCCCCCGGCAAGCAAAACATTACATGGCGCCAATCTTAAAAGATTTTCCGTTGTACTGCCAATATCTAAGCCGTTAGTATTATGAACCCCGGTCCTCCCCAAGATCAGGGTCGAGGGATTTTCTTTTTGAATAAACCGCAATATTTTATCATAGGGTTTACCATCCATAAGGACGGTGTCCAGCTCAACCCCGGCATCACCCGCCATTCTGCTTACCACATCAAGATGGTTCTGGTAGATCTTTGCTAATCCCTTATCAATAATCTCCTCGTGAAGCGTTTCCTGCTCTTTAAACCTGAAAATTTGACCAGCTTCCTGAGACAGCACATTCGCAATACTTTCAAAAGCAACGCGATGATAATGTGGATCGAAAACAGAAACCGCCGTAAGTTTCAGGTTGAATGACTTTGCAAAATGGATAGCAGAGGTAAACCCGGCAATGGAAGCCGCACTTCCGTCCACCGCAATTACCACCTTCCCATCTAAACCACGATTTTTTACTATAAGGACGTCGTTTTTAATACGCCGGACAACGCGTTCGCAAACACTACCAATTACCTGCTCATTCACGGCAGCCAGACCAAGGGCTCCTAAAATCACAAGGTCATACCGGTTTTCCTGAAGCTCTTTTATGATCTCATAATAATTTTTACCTTCTAACAAAAGCTCCTCATGAGGAACGGATGTGGCGCTGCATTTTTTCTTAAACACGTCAAGATACGATTCGGAAATGAGCTTGAGACCCAAATTGATCAGGGAACTGTGAAGGTCGCGTTGCCGCTGTAAGACGCTTTCATCCTGATACTGAGGCGGCAACCCCTTTTCCATGTCACGAAAACGTCTCTGATGCAAAGATGCATCATAAACGTGACACCCTACCAATAACGAACCAAACTTTTGAGAAAGGGCAACACCTAAATCAATACAAGAATTGGAATGGCGTGAATTGTCAATAGCAATAAATATTTTTTTGTACATAGATTTTTTCAAGACAATGCTAGCACTTCGGGGATTCACTTCTCAGTTTCTTCCACTCACAGATCGCACCGCCCGCCAATGCAATGGTAATTACCGTGATAAAACCCCAGCGCAGCGTAGATTTAATCGGGCTTTCTTTTATATCAGCCGCGACGGGTGCTTTAGCCGCAGCGACCTGACTTTCAGCTTCTTGCGCTGCAAGTCCTCTTATATATACAACTAGTTCCTTAATCCTTTTGTCCGTGAGCGTTTTCCCCCACGGAGGACAAAGGTTTGATTTATCAACGGACTTTGAACCATCGGTAATCGACTTTGCAAGCTGATCATCCGTCCTTTTTTTCATATAATCCAGATCGGTAAAGTTTCTTGGCTTTGGCTTCAGATCAATGGTAAAAAAAGTTCCATCGCCTTTTCCTTTCAATCCATGACAAGGAGAGCAATAATATTCAAAGGTCTTTTTCGGTGATAGTAAAAACACCTGATCTCGCGGGGAAACTTCAACTCCTTTTGCCGTTGAAAACCACCCTATTACTCCAAACACAAGCGCCGTGCCTGTAGCAAATTTTTTCCAGCACGCAAAATATCCCATTATTTACCCTCTTTCTTCTTCACATGATCCATCAGGAATCCTACCAGTTGCTTTAATTCCTCATCAGATAGACCAAAATTTGGTTCAACCCCCTGAGGGTTTGCCTGTTGAGGATTTTTTAAATGATACACAATATATGCGGGTTGCAGCCGATCGCCAACTGTCGCAAGGTTTGGTCCAACAACACCACCACCCTTGGTAATATTTTCAGCATGACAGGTATTACACCCCTTCTCATAAAATAGTTTCTCACCCGAAGCGATGATTTCCGCAGTCGGCGGACCATCTTTATAAAAATCAGGCAAGGGGTCTTTGAATACCAGATTTTTTTCAATGTATTCCGTAGCAGCCTTTGCTTCATCCTCCGCCAAATTGAACTTCGGCATCTGCTGACTTAGAGGTCGAATAATGTCGGGCGCCTGCAAAAACTCATCTTCCCAGTTCATCTTGATTTTACTGCCGGCAAATGTCAGGTTCGGGGCATACGCACCACCTTTATCCTGTATCCTATGACACGTCAAGCACCGGATATCATACAAGAGCTTTTCAAATCCGGCAAGTCCGTCCCGTTTTTTTTCCACCACTGGCATTAACTCGGGAATGCCTTTGATGTCATGGCAGACAAAACAGCGTGCCTTTTCAACGACACTCCGTCCTTTTTCTATAAGGGCGGTATCTTTTCTGATGCCCGCAAATTCCTTTTCCGTCAGAACCTGTATTTCAGGCTTCGGCTGTTCTGCCACCTCCTCCTCGTCTTTCTCTTCGGGAATAAACTGTGTATCGCGCATGACAAACTCGACGAGCCCTCTGACATCCTGATCCGTGAAGCGATATTGAGCCATCATGGTATCGGGAAAATGGTTTTTTGTGTTCCCCAGCCAGGCGTGCAACCAATTTCTATTGATTTTTGTCGTTATCTCCCCTAAATCTGGTCCAACCCCAACACTTCCACCAACTCCCTTTATCGGATGGCAGATCGTACAACGAGCTCTTCCCCACACGCCTTTGCCAAAATTGAAAACCTTGTCCATCTTATCATATTCGTCTTCAGAAAGGTCATCTTCCTTCTTCAACAAAAATTCATCCCAAGTTACCTGCGGCACGTCCTTCTCGGCAATGCTGCTCAGGAAGACGATAACCGCCTTAATCTCATCAAAATCGAGTCCAAGATTTGGCATCTTGGCATTTGTCACCACATTTTTGGGATTTGCAATCCATCGGGATAACCATTCAACATTCGCCTTATATATAATATTAACTAAAGGAGGTCCGTTTTTAATCCTTTTGTAGGGGTCTTCCAAATCAAAGGGAAGGACAGACCACTGCTCTGGCATCCGGTACTTTTTGTCTAATTCCAGAAACACGCTATCGATCTTTCTCTCTTGCCCGAGAGAAAGATGAAGGCTCGCCATGAATGACAAGCAACCTAAAGTTATAATCAACCATCTTTTCTGTAAACTCACGATAGACATTAACCTCATCCAAAACTCCTTAACATGATATAGTATTACTGTGTAAAAACTTGTTTTTAACAGGTTTTTACAACCCCCTTCACCCCCTTTATTAAGGGGGATTTGATTGAGGCTTTCCTACGTTATGCTATTCTTGTTCTTCTTCCAACTTTGGAGGAAACCTGCGTAATCTGGCAATAAACCACATCTCAATGCTTGCACCCATAATAAGAGCAATCAACACATAAACGAAAACCGTCTTCGGCACGGGTTTTTCAAGGGAGACATAATACCATGACGACACTGATTTCTGGCCACTTACATCACTATTAGAACCATCCCAGACCGCGAATGCAACAGGAATGAGCTTGCCAATCTCGAATTGAATGTCTCCCTTTACATCCTCCGTGTTCAATGTCCTTTTCAGTACTGCCTTCCACCTTCCATTCTGATATATTCCCTTTCCCGTGACATTCTGGCTTTCCGGCGGTTGCACTGTAACATTTTTAAAACCCTTTGCATTCAACTCACTCACCACCCCTTGCTCAGTTTCAGGAGCTTCCACTACCGCACCAAACCCTTCCTGCCAGTGCGCTTTCCAACTCCATAAATTTACGGAACCACTAGAATCACCCATGGCGAAAAATGGCTTCTTTAACGACTCCGGAATTTTTGTGGGAAATTGCAGAGAAACGGCATCCCTGAAAATCTCCTCTTGTCGGTTGGTAGCATCATCCCATTCTAGCAAGAAGGCAATTTCGTTATTATTATATAACGCTCTTACCTGAATCGCATCAATGGAAGGCGCCCAGTGACGCGGGCTCACCAATATTTGCCCTGCCAACGGAATCTCAACGGCTGATGCTTTACTCCAATTTTCATCCAGAGGCTCCGAAGGCAATTCTTCACCCTCAAGCAGCTTCACTTTTACAACCACATCCGACGCCATATCTTTAGCCAGGCTTTTTACATAGTGCGCAACATGCCAACGGTCTTCCTCAGAGAGTTTTTCTAAATATGAGCCCATTGGGGTTTCGTTAAACCCTGTCGAGATCGTTCGGTAAATATCCTCAATGGCATTACCACCCTTAAAGTTCCAACCCTTCGCTAAATCTCTTGCACGGTAAGGCATGTTCCATTCTGTTTGCAATGCCACCGTTAAAGGACCATTTCCTCTACCATCCTCTCCGTGACATTCGAAACATTTCATTTCCTTAAATAATTCCTGCCCCCTTTGTATGCTTTCCGGCGTTGATGGAACGCTTCCTACAGGAATCACTTTCGGAGGAGCATCCTTTTTAAACTGATCATTAAAAGTCTTCACATAATACAATACCTGCCAGCGTTCTGTCTCGCTAATCGTACTCCAAAATGGCATTGCGGTTCCCTCTATGCCGCTGGTAATAATTCTAAACAAGTCCTCATCCGTAGGAACTGAGCCAAATGCAGTTGACCGTACCTTGTACTCATTCCTCGTAAAGTTCCGTGGTTTCGGAAACATCGTCACCGCAGCAGGCCCATCGCCTCTTCCTTCAATTCCATGACAATACCAGCATCTTTTCTCGTACACCTTCTTTCCCGCTGTAACAGCTTCAGGAGTCTCAGGCAATTTTTGTGGCACCTCACGCTTATACGTTCTAAACAAAAGCGATGACTGGGCTGCTACCTCATTCTGTATCCAAAAGGCACCGCCACAGACACCAACGAATACAAAGCTTATGAATCCTTTTTTTAACACGTTTCTCATAGTAGTACTTGATCTTCTTCCCTTGCTGTTTTTAAATTAAATCCAAACTCACCTCTGCGCACGTTTAACACAGCCTTATTCAAGCTTTTCCCTTTGTCGGGGCATAACCCCCGCTGTATCATACTCACCCATAATGATTTTCCATACCTCATCGTCTTTCAAATCATCTTTCCATGAAGGCATCGCAGAATCCCATGGTGTAGATTCGGAAGGCAAACCCGGACCTCCCTCTTTAATACGCCAAAAGAGATAATTGTCCACAACCGTCGCAATGGTGCCAGGGTCCTGAAAATTAATTGGCCTCAGACGAAAAGAATTTGCAAACGGCCCGTTTCCATCCGCCTTTGATCCATGGCACGGACGGCAATACGTCTGAAAAAGTATCTTCCCCTCTTCGATGCCTTTTCGCTGGGTCTCCGCATCCGCTTGTCTAAACGGATTTTCAAGTTTTTCAAAGTCCTGAGGCAACGTAGGATGTTGAATCCTTAATTCCACCGGCGACGCGGCGCCAGGAATTGCCCACGTATAAACAAACCATCCGACGAGAAGCGGAAAGCCAATAAAGAGAATTTTTTGCAGGAAGGATTTTATCAGAGGTCCGTGTCCCGGGAGCAAAAAACTGAGAAAATCTACAAATTTACGATTGCTGGTCGTTGCATACACCAAACCTGCCAACACTCCCATGATCATATACCACATCATTAACGTACTCGGCGTTGGCATGGGGTGGTCTTTTGCCATTAGCATCTGAAAAATTTTTGGTGATGCATATTTAAGAAATCCATACAAACAGACTACTGCTGTAATTACCCAGATTAACAAAAATGTATTGCGCTTATTAGCCATCATACGCTCCTAACTATTGATTCTCCCGCATACACAACATATTCTTTTCTATTTCAGACTCTGTAAAAAAGACACGATTCCATAAAAATCTCTCACACTTAACAGCTCGCCAATATTCCCTGGCATAATAGAAACCTCTTGTTTCTTCATTTCGGCAATGTCCGATTTCGGAATGACAATCTCTTCAATCTCACCGCTTTCTTCCAGGAACAACACCAACTCTTCATCGGTCTCACTTTTAATCAATCCATTGTATGGTATACCGTCTGATGTTATTACGTACATCGTTTCGTAACCTTTAACAATCTTTGCGCTTGGCTTAAGGATAGATTCCAGAAAATACTCAGGGGTTTGAATTGCGCCAATCCCTGTAAGCTCAGGCCCAACCTTCTTCCCTCTCCCATTTATAATATGGCATTTCCCACAGGTAACCGGACGAGTTTCATCAAAAAACACTTTTTCGCCTTCTTTTGCATCTACCACCATTGGCGGAACCCACGGTTTCACTTTCTTCTTTGATGCCTCCGGAATCTTGTCCTTATACTTCATCAGAGCCCCCATGTCAGGCTCACCACCCAATGTCTGCAGATATGCCAAAACCGCCAGGATCTTTTCCCGGGACAACATAATCGGCGGATCATACACCTTAGGCATAATTTTATCATACCCTTTCACAATATATTTATCAGGTTCAACAATAGATTCCACAAGGTAATCCAAGCCTGACGGCAGTCCCAGCTCTTTCGCACGATCTTCCGCTCTGCTCGCCAAACCTTCCTGATCAGGACCGCGGGTTGCGCTGCCGCTTGTTCCTATCTTGTGACAGGTACTACATTGTCCATCACCCCAAAATATTTTTTCACCAGTCTCAGGACTCACTCCGCCGGCAGACTCGCCGCCACCAGTGCCAGAAAGCCCTGCCACATACATAGTGATATAGATATAAAATCCTATAACCGCTATTCCAAAAGCTGTAATTTTTAGCATGCTCTTATTCATAAGTTTTTCTAGACCTTCATTTCATCATGTTGAAATTCAATCATATTTATCATATCCGTTTTATTCAGCCACTACTAGAATTGCTCACAGAGCTTTCTACCATTTGAGGCATCGTTATCGCAATTCTTACGATGCTTCTAAAATCTTTACTTTGGATTAGCCAAAGTTCTATTGACTTATATTATAGTTAAACATTAATCATCAAGTGCTAGGTGTAGTGCTCACGATGCGGTTCAGTCAATTCAAACTCTTCTTTTAATACCCCTTTCTCTTTTGTTTCGCCCAAGTTAGCAAGCCAGAATACGAAAGCAACCAAACCCAGGAAAAGGACAACAATCAAACCAACAATCCGTCCCATGTACGACAAAGCAGGAGTGTACGCCCACTGCGAAGTATCCTGCAATACTCCATAAATGTGCCAATCCATTCGGAGACCAGAACGGATGAAACCCATTAACCCCATCAAAATTACAATAACCACGCACAGAAGTAGCAAGGCATATTGCGAACGTACGGGCATCTTTCCCCATACGATGCCTCCTACCAGTTTCGCTTTGCGAAACATGAAAATGTCGATAATGGCATTCATAATCAAACAGCTCATAACTATTGAAACTTGCGTTACCGACAAATAGCGCAAGACCAGGTTAGCCTTTTGCATAACCTGAAAACCGTAATACCAGAAATAGAGCACCGCAATAGATGCCGTAACAGCAAACAACAGCGCCTGTCCCAATTTCCCTTTGTTCTTAAAGGTCAAAAATGTCGCAAGACAAACCGCAAATGCCTGGATATAGAGAGACAGTATCAACGGCTTCACGAAGACCTTTATATTTGCTTCCAATTCTACAAAATTGAGCGAGATCGCATAGGATACCAGCATTAACAGACAAAAAATTAAGCCAGAAAATACCCCTATCTTACCAACCTTGCCCTGCTCAGAGAAAGGAGCCATCTCACCCTTATTACTCCGCCTATAAATCAGGAAGGAAAAGAAGGTTGCCAAAATAATCAGATTTACCACAGCATTCTTAGCCGCCATAACACCAAAGTATTTTGAAAAAGGATGGTATTGCTCACCAATCATTGCCCGCTCCTCACCGCTCAACGGAAGATTGTGCGGCGTGAGCCAGACCGCAAAACACATAAAAATAATAAAAATCAGATATTTAAAAAATTTCGTGTATCGTTCCGATCCTCTAATTCTTCCCATTCCAAGCCATAAATAGTAGTTCGCTCCGATAAAGAGCATACCGATCAGAATAGCCTGAATAATAAATGTCCATGAGAAAGCGCCACCCATCATAATGTTTCCCATGACAGGGCTCGAGCTATAAACTTCCCTTCCCAGCCAATATCCAGCAAATGGCAAAGGAATCAGGGCTCCAACTCCGATAAAGTTGCCCACATAACCCATCCAATCATAATGGGCCCTTTCCTCATCCGACTTTGACCCCAAAAATTTCACCGCGGCATATGCGCCAACCACAAATCCGCCAAAACAGACATTGGCAATCAGTCGATGAATATTCACGGGCATCCAGAGTGGATTGTAGATGGCGTGATACAAACTAACGAGCTTCCCGGTAGCCGGCACAATACCCGCCGGACTCATCATGTAGGTTGCCCAGGAATTCGTCAGAAACATAAGCCCTGTACCGAAGAGGTTCAGCATCACTCCCAGAAAAATGTGAAACCACTTTTTTGCTGCGGTTCCTTTCAGGATGTCCCATGAATAATAATAGCCATACAACGTAAACGCTTCACCGAAGAACATCAGGGCATAAACATACATGGTTGGTGCAAAAACGTTTGTCATGTGCCCCATGAACTCCGGATACAACCCGAACAAACAAAATCCGAGCAACCCACCGAGCGAAGCAGTCGTGGCAAAGGCGGCAGACAGAAGCTTGGTAAACTCCTTGGCCATCTTGTCATATTTTATATCACCACCTTTGAAACCTACAATCTCCACGATTACCGCAAAAATAGGCACACCAAGAACAAAGGCGGCGAACATGAGATGCAATTCAGATACAATCCAGACGACCGTCCGGGAATCCATCCCAAAAAAAGTGCGGTATTGAACTGGAGCCAATTCCTCTTCCTCTATTGCTGCAGTTGCAGTTCCCTCACCAGCCGCCGGCTGACCCTCAACCAATTGAGGTTCTGCTGATTGCTGCCCCGTCTCAAACTGTGGGAGTTCTACGCCGGATGCCGCACCTTCTTTTGCCTTTGTTTGTTCACCGGACACATCAGCGGCAAACAGGGGTGCTGCAACGGAAAGAAATGAACTGAGAGAAAGGAATAACGACAAAACAAGAAAAACACTTCTTTTCGTGAACTGCTGCACTATCTTCAAATTATTCATTCGCAATGCGCCTTTTTAATCGAGTAAATTACACGTTCCAGTAAAAATAGATTCACGCTATTTCTTAGCATATACAAATTCTACCGCAGTCTCTTCTTGAGCTTTTACGGCTACATCGGCCGTCTTTTTCCCGAGCTTCTCCTGCCAAGCCTCGATTTTATACGAACCTGCCGGCACATTCTCTAACTTGAATCGCCCATTTTCATCCGTTACCGCAAAGTAAGGGTTAGCCTTCACAACGACGAAAGAACTCATCCATTTATGAACATCACACGTTATCTTTACCACCTCAGGGAGATCAAATTTTTTCGTCATCTTCCCGCCACCCGACACCCCTTCGTTAAAACCAGGGTTTTTTATTGACCAGGAATGAAGATTATGCATAACGTTGTCGCTATTCAGCAAATCTACACTTGCCCCCGCCGATACCGCAAGCACATGCGGGATAAACAGACATTCCTTCTGGTCTAACGAGACAGTCACGACCTCGGCCTTCTTACCTGCCGCAATGTCAACCAGCGATACGACCGCATTCTTAATCCCTTTTGATTCTCCGTTGATCACCAATTCCTCGGACGTTTTATTTTCATGCCCGCACGTTTGCTCATCCTTATCAACCTTTAGCGCCTTTGCAGCAGGAACATCCCCATCAAACTTAACAACACCAGCAATTGTTCCCCCATCTTTTACTTCAATCTCTTTATAGGCCTCTGCCATTGCATTACGGTTTATCCACGCAGCGCTGCACATCACTCCGAATATCAAACCACCAACAAAAGCCCCATATCGCAAACTTTTCACCATCGTTACCTCCATATTTCAGATTCTAGACCAGAAAATACTTGTCCATTGCTAAGTCAAATCCAAAGGTACGCATAATACCTTCACGCAAATAATTTGTCAACCGCAAAATTAGTCACAAATAAAAAAGATACAGATACCCATTTATCATTTACAAACTAGAAAAATTACAGACGAACTGACTCATCAATATACATTCCTTTTTGATTAAAATTTCTGAAAATTATAAAAAAAGATGTAACTAATCAAAATTCATATTCTTAGTTTTTGTTGAATCACATAAAAAACATATTTCCATACTCTTCGGGATCCAGGCAAAATTTCAACAATGAAATAATAGTTTCAATAAAGTATTACAGAACTATTTACATATACTGAAATACGCTGTCTTGTCTTCATGGATAAGCACACGGTATCTCCGTATATTTAATTTAACGTTCTCTTCAACGTTTCGATATCTTTTGGATTGATAAGCCTGCCTGAATTTACCACAACATCAGGTTCCATTTTGAATCGTCTCACCCACGCCGTATCTGAAGGCGGCTTCCAATAGACCTTATACATCCCCGGCGATACATTCATAAAGCGGTAAACGCCTTCCTTATCAGTAGTCGTTTCAAGCTCCAATGCCCCTTCTACCGGACGAAACCCCTTGGCTAACAACCCGCTCTTTTCCAACATTTGCAACTTCACCTGACAATCCGGAAGAGGTTTTCCGCTGTGCAATATCCTGCCTTCAACCCTGCCAAGATTTGGATCCTGATCAACAGGGCTATCCTTCTTCACTTCATCTTCGGCTCCTTCTACACTCTCATTTTCCAGAGATTCCTTCGGTTCGTGCGCAGACTGCCGGCTCAATTCAGACGTTTCTGTACCCAGTTCCAGGGTCTCTTCATCCGTGACAGATTCTCCTAAATCTGTGGGTTCTGTTTCAGACTTCACCAGTTCACCTTCGGTGGAAGAGCTTTCCCTTTTTGCCTTTTTGACACTTAGCCGATAACTTTTCCCCCCACTTGCACTTTTTGCCGGGGGAGTCCTTAGCCCATCACGAATTCCACCCTCCCTGGCATTTTCAGCAACCAGCGATTCAATCATCCTTCTCTCCGGTGATTTCGTAGTTTCTCCTTTCGAATCCACTCCTCCCGTTTTTGAACGATTCACAATCGTATCCGAAACTGCCATTCCCATAGAATTCCCTACCGGAGACGACACCGTAAGTGAGGAAATCACAGAAGAAGGAATTTGCAACCGAACATAATCTTCCGCAATCTCTTTAATCTTACATTCCATAGAGGTATTAGTGATATTCAACACAATTACATCAGGATACTCTTTTTTATTGAAAAACTCCATGTTCAAAGATTTTATGTGATGCCTCGACAGGATAGCATTAATACAATCCTTCCTGACACTGGTTATCTTAAGATCAATATCTGTACTACTATTCTTTAAAACTATGGTGTCCCCGTATCCACGAGAAAAGCATATCATAACCAGACACAACCCAAAAACTACGTATTTTATCATCACACCTATTCCCTGAACAAATTGAGCCGGATACATTTTTCCTATTTCCCCTGGCTTTTCTTTACCTTTACAGGACAACAAAACCTGGCAACGCACCACAGGGAAATTTTTTAGCACCGGCACTTCTCATGCGGCACATCCTCAATTTTTTTACTTCGTAACGTAAACAAGGTAATCTCCGGTCGTACTAAAAATCTCACCGGAAGACCGGAAATTCCAATACCCTTATTTACATACAACGTGGTATTTCCTTTGCGAAACAATCCTGCTGTATAGCCAAACCTTGAGTACACCACGGGAGGTCCATAAAAAGGCACACTTACCTGCCCCCCATGGGTATGGCCTGCCATCACAAAAGCAACATCAGCGGCCTCTCCCAACTCAATCGTATCCGGGTTGTGGGCTAACAAAAGCCTGGGTTTATCATCCGTGCCTTTCAAGGTTCTCCTTAAATCCACATCGCCACTCCATAAATCATCCACACCGGCAAGAAAAAGATAATCGTTTTTCCGGTAAAGAGGGACATGCTCATTAATCAATACACGGATACCTGCTTTGGATAATGCATGAAAAGTATTGTCTTTATTATCGTGATTCCCCAACACGGCAAAGACACCTTCTTTTGCCTTAAGTTCAGACAATTCCTCTGCAACAGGCAAAAGAAATGCACGAGACCGACAAACATAATCCCCCGTCAACACGACGATATCAGGACATAAAGCATTTACCTTCCGGACACATCTCCGTATAAACTCCCTGGGGACGTATTTGCTATGATGAATATCCGATAGCTGGGCTATCGTCATCCCCTCAAACCGTTTCGGCAGGAGATTGATCTTTATCTGCACGTTATTTATTTCAACCCAGCGCGGTTCGAGCAACCGGCCATAACCCCCAACCGATAATGCCCCAAATCCGCACCCCAGAGCGCCCCGTATGAACATGCGCCTAGAAATCATGCATCACCACCGATCAAATCTTTATACCTCCACTTGGCACGCATCGTTACCTTTTTAGATCGCATGGCGACAAGCAATCCACACAGATACCTTCTTCCCATTCATCTCTGACAAAAGCCAGCCAGTCTTCTGGAGTATTACGACAGGATAAACATATCCCCAAATCACAAAGCCCTGCTATAGGATCGTTTGAATCCTTTATTGCTGCACCACAACAAGCGCATTGCCACGTAATCATATCGCTGCTTACATGACCGCCAACATCGCACATGAAATCCTCCTTTTCTCGAAAATCTTATTTCTTCTTTTTGCTCTCATCCACAAAATATTGCAATACATCCGTCTCGGTAATTAAACCAACCAGCTTGTTTTTGTCCCTTACGACCGGTAGCGCTCCCACCTTCTTATCAATCATAATCTGTGCGGCCTCTTCAATGGTTGCGTCAGGGGAAATGGTCACCACATTCTTTGTCATTACTTCCGAAACCTTAATGGAATCCAGAAACTCATTGTTTTCCTTCCAGTTTGTGAGAATGGAAGTTAATGATGAGCGATAAAGGTCCCTTTGCGTCAAGATACCAACGATATGCTCTCCTTTCACAACGGGTAAATGCCGTATCCTTCCCAGATACATAATATCGTTTGCAAAACCCAGTTTTGAGTCGTCATTCAAGGTTACCAGTTGTGTTTTCATCACCTCTTTTACAAGCATCTTTTTCCTCCGTTTCTATTGCGTTTTTAAGCTTTGCTTCCCAGTCATACCCATAATGGTTTTTAAGATTATTCTGTATCTTTTCTTCCCACCGGGAATACGCCTCTCTTATGGTGGCAATTGGCTGATGTTTTTCCGATACATACAAAATGTTATCTGTTTGTTTCAGTATGGGTATAAGAATGTGATCCTGTTCTTTCGAGCCTACCGTTATGGTTGCAAGACGAACATCCCTTGCTTCTAGAATTAATTTCCGTGCAGTGGAAGGGTCATCATAAACACAGATACTACGGATTGCGTCAACATGGTCTAAGATTGCATAAAACGCCTTCCATTCCCTTTTGTACACAAGCTTATTGTATGCACGCGAAGCGGTATATTCATTAAATATACAGGGGCCGCTGATTTTTTGATACACCGATTCACCTGCCTGATCAGGATAACCCATGCATTGGCTGGGGCGAGATTTATAAATACTGCAGCGCAAGTCCATTTTAAGATGAGGCCTGGTAGCGTTCTGAGAAATGATAAAATTCAAAAACTTGCATGCATCATACAATTCGTCTTTGTACCCCTCACTGGTCACCAGCAACTTAACATAAGGATACGCCGTCCCACCCTTCCTCAAGAATTTAAAAAAACCAACATGTTTATTACCTGGCGGAATAACACAGGTAAAACAACACATCCCATCTGAACATTCGCTCGCGGCAAAGGTTATCGTATCGTGATTTTCATGGGTTCGGCCAGGGGTATTCATAAGCTCTACACTGTTATACGAGTTACCTTCTCACTAATCAATTCGCTGGCAATCTTATACCCCCCGCTATTTTCATCGTAATTTGGTATCCTCTTGATTATTTTCCTTGCACTCTCCTGCAGATCTATAGGATTAATAATGCCATTAATATTGGTAATTAACACCCTGCCGAGCTGCTTTGAATAGGCGCCAACAAAATCATAAATCCCGCCGATAATCGTCAATTTGCCTTCTTTTACCCTTTCACTGTAATATTTTAATGCCTTTTCTATCTGATAGTCCACATTGGTCTGACTGAGATACGCAAGCTCCTTCATTTCGTTTTGAATCTTTTGTAACTCAGGGATCCCCCGTTCAATAGGAATCGTTAGAGGAAGCATCTCAGACTTTATCTCACGACTGAGTGATGGATAATCTGATTTCATGAGAAGATCAACAGACTTCGACAAATTAACAATCTCTTTCGACTGTGTTACACAGGCATGCGTGGCAAATTTTACCGCGCCGCAA
>CAZBCT010000024.1:0-35476 GCA_964490485.1 uncultured Candidatus Brocadia sp.
CTGCATAGGTCAATTTATCCAGCACCACTGCCCGCCTGCCCTGATGAATCATCCGACGGACATAGTGACTTCCGATAAATCCCGCACCGCCTGTAATAAGTATTGCCATAAACACCTTAGCACTTCTACCACGAGATGAGAAAATGCAACAATCTGTTATAAGGGTGGATTAAGGCGTTGGTTTTTACGCCGAATAGACCTTGTAAATGGTGGGTTCGCTCCGCTTAACCCACCCTACCACAAAACCAGCTTGAATATAATGAACGAAAAAAGTAAGTTGTCATTGCGAAGAGGAACGACTAGGCAATCCCTGCCTTGAGATTGCTTCGCTTCACGCACAATGACAAAATGCATGTCACCTTATTTAAGACGTTTACTATGATAAAGTTAAAAGAGTGAATCATTCTTGGAATATTTCTTTTGCCCCGATACGCAAATCATGAATCACAGAAGAACTGATTGTGTCTTTTAAATGATACCGCTTACCGTCAAACTCCTTGCCTTTCAACAGAAACACGTCAACCGTTTTATGCTCAGGATCAACAATCCAATACTCCTGCACGCCGTGTCTTGCGTACAATTTCTTTTTACTTCCCATATCTCGTTTAAAGGTAGCAGGTGAGAACACCTCAATAATCATATTGGGTGCACCTTTAATATTATCCTTGGTAATAATCCTTTTATTTTCATGGGAAACAAAAATGATATCGGGCTGAACAATATCTTCCTCTGAAAAAAGGACGTCAAAGGGAGCAAAATAAACGCGTCCAAGTTTATTTTGTTTGAGATAATGAGAAAGAGCATGAAATAGATTAGCTAAAATACGCTGATGGCTTTCGTTCGGGGAAGGAACTATAAAGAGGTCTCCGTCTATAATCTCGTATCGTTTATTATCCGGAAGATGGAGATAATCTTGATAGTTATATTTGACATTTGTTTCCATGGCAAATCTCAAATAATCTCAAAAAAATTTGGACTAAAATATTTTTTCTGGTACACCCCAGATTTGTTTTTTTTGGTTAATTTATGATGATGGAATGAAATTGAGAATACAAAATTGAAAAATAACATTATGATGCCATATTACTGTACAGCCGTAACTTAATAGCCCACCTCTTTATCCCATCCTTCGCAAGGAGGGGATAAAGGGAAGGTAAAAACTCGGTGAAAAAAAGTTTTTGTTCAATAATACTTTAACGTTAAACTCGTATGTAAAACCTTCGAGCTTAGCTCAAGCAAAAAGTTTCGATCTAACAGTCATTGACATCGTCCATAAAAGGATGGTGTTATTGATTAGGGTACCCACGCATAAGACTCGATATTCTCATTGTTAGCTCGTGCCCTTTCGACTTCACTTTCCGTGACGCACCGCTCGGTAAGCACAACGGCGTTATTGTTCAGCACCTCCAAAAAACCTCCGTCAAGGATAAGTCGTAACGCCTTGTTATTTACTTCATTTACCGTGAGATGGCCCTTCTTGAGCTCTGTTATCAGTGGTGCATGATCTGCAAGTATTCCTAAGGATCCTTCCGTCCCAACGGCAATAATACCGAGCACGGAATCGTTATAAACTACCTTTTCAGGTGTAATAATTTCCAGTTTGAATGTTTTCGCCATAGTTATCCACCCATCTGTTTTGCTTTTTCTATTACTTCTTCAATTCCGCCAACCATGTAAAAGGCTTGTTCAGGCAAGCTATCGTGTTTGCCTTCGACAACCTCCTTGAATGCCCGGATCGTCTCTTTTAACGGCACATACTTCCCCTTTGTTCCGGTAAACTGTTCTGCCACAAAGAACGGTTGTGACAAGAATCTTTGCAGTCTTCTTGCCCTTCCCACCAGGATTTTATCCTCTTCAGAAAGTTCTTCCATACCGAGAATGGCTATAAAGTCCTGAAGTTCTTTGTACCGCTGTAATATTCTCTGTACCTCACGGGCAACCTCGTAATGTTCCTGTCCGACAATCCGCGGATCGAGAATCCTGGAAGTCGACCGCAGGGGATCAACTGCAGGATAAATACCCAACTCGGCTATTTGACGTGACAGAGATATGGTTGCATCCAGATGAGGAAATGTCGTTACCGGCGCCGGGTCCGTAAAGTCATCGGCAGGAACGTAAACAGCCTGCAATGACGTAATCGAACCCTTCTTGGTCGTGGTAATTCTTTCCTGTAAATCACCCATTTCCGTTGCCAGTGTGGGCTGATAGCCTACTGCGGAAGGCATACGGCCTAAAAGTGCGGACACCTCAGAACCTGCCTGCACAAACCTGAAGATATTGTCAATAAACAGGAGCACGTCCTGCCCCTCGGTATCTCTGAAATACTCCGCCATGGTCAAACCCGTTAGGGCGATCCTCAGTCTTGCTCCCGGCGGCTCGTTCATCTGACCGAAGACTAAGACGGTCTTATCAATAACCCCGGACTCCTTCATTTCAAGCCAGAGATCGTTTCCCTCGCGGGTCCTTTCACCAACCCCTGCAAATGCAGAATATCCACCATGCTCCGTGGCAATGCTTCTGATAAGTTCCATAATCAAGACGGTCTTCCCCACCCCGGCGCCACCAAACATACCAATCTTTCCGCCACGCGCAAAAGGAGCAAGAAGATCGATGACCTTTAAACCTGTCTCCAAAACGGTGGTAACCGTCTCCCTCTCTTCAAACGATGGTGACGGACGATGAATCGCAAGGCGGTTGGCTGTCTTTAGCTCCCCCAGCTTGTCAATCGGTTCGCCAAGCAAATTAAAGACCCTTCCCAGTACCTCTTTTCCCACGGGCACGCTAATCGGTGCGCCGGTATCAATAGCATCTATCCCTCTCATAAGCCCATCCGTTGAAGACATGGCAATACAACGGGCAGTATCATTTCCCAGGTGCTGGGCAACTTCCGCAACAACGGAAATATTCATTTTTGCATCTTTTATGTGAATTGCATTCTTTATCGCAGGAAGGGCACCAGGCGAATACCGTACGTCAACTACAGGCCCAATCACCTGCACAATGGTTCCTTTGTTCTCTTTACTTTCCTTCATTTTTTTAGCCAAATTTCTTACTCCTTCCTTCTTGTTATTCAGTCAAAAACTAATCGCAGAGCGGACAAAAATATATGACTCTTTTCCCTTTTTGAACGGAATTACTTCTTGCCGAAATCCTCTGTTCGCATTCCCGTGACATCCCTTACTCAATTATTTCATAAGGGCCTCAGCGCCGGAAACAACTTCGAGAAGTTCCTTGGTAATTGTCGCCTGCCGGGCCTTATTATATGAACTGGTCAATTCTTCAATCATTTCTCCGGCGTTTTCTGTTGCAGCAATCATGGCGACGCGCCGGGCAGCGTATTCGGAAGTTAACGATTCCAGAATGCACTGATAAAGCCTGGTTTCGACAAACTTAGGGAAAAGATGGTCAACGATCTGCGCTGCTGTAGGTTCAAAAATATATTCTCCACCAGCTTTTTTCTCTTTCGTCTCAAATGCGCCTTTATCAATAGGCAACAAACGCATACTGGTTGAAAAAGATTGCATCACCGTATGAAATTTTGTAAAGAACAGATGCAACTCGCAAAACTCATTGCGTTCATATCCTTTTATTAACTGGTCTGCCAATGCCTGCACATGGCCATATCCAAGTTTCTCAACACTTTCAGGGAGGTATTTTTCTATCAGAGAGGCATATTTACCCCTCGAAAAATACGAGTACCCTTTTTTCCCAATAAGGGTAAGTTTGATCTCCTGGCCGGTCTTTTCCTTAATAAATTTAACCACTTTCTGGATTATGTTATTGTTATAAGCCCCGCAAAGCCCCTTGTCGGCGGTAATCAAAATGACTTTTATTACCGGGACTTTCTGCTCTTTTTCTGCAAACCACGGATGGGTACTTTCAAGCGAAGAAACGAGATGGCTTAAGACTGCGTGCATCTTTTCGGTAAATGCACGTGAGGCAAGTACCCGCGACTCAACTTTCTTAAGCCTGCTTGCTGCGACCATTTCCATGGCACGGGTGATCTGTTTAATGCTTGTAATACTTCTGATTCGCTGTTTAATTTCTCTTGTACTCAGCATTCCCTAGCCCTTTTTTGCAAAGATTTGTTTGAATTCCTTGATAGCATTCTCTAATTTACTCGTTATTTCCGGATCGAGTTTTTTCTTTTCTTTGATCTCAATACCAATCGAAGCGTATTTCTCCTTCATAAACTTCAGGAATTCCTTTTCAAAAACCCTTACCGCATCCACCGCAATATCGTCCAGATATCCATTAATACCAGCAAAGATTGCCATAATCTGATCCTCTACCGGCACGGGCACGTACTGCGGCTGCTTCAGCAATTCGACCAGCCTGCTGCCCTTGGACAACTGTGCCTGAGTAAACTTATCCAATTCGGAACCAAACTGGGCAAAAGAGGCTAATTCACGGTATTGAGCCAAAGTCAATCGCAACGTACCGGCAACCTTTTTCATTGCAGGAATCTGGGCATTTCCACCAACCCTGGATACCGAAAGACCTACCGAGATGGCAGGACGGATACCGGCATTAAACAAATCACTCTCCAGGTATATCTGGCCATCGGTAATAGAAATTACATTGGTAGGAATATACGCTGAGTAATCGCCGCCCTGCGTTTCTACCACAGGAAGCGCTGTCAGAGAACCGCCGCCAAGATCACTATTTAATTTTGCCGCTCTTTCCAGCAACCTTGAATGGATGTTAAATATATCGCCGGGAAATGCCTCACGTCCAGGAGGGCGCCTTAATAACAGGGAAATCTGACGATATGCAATAGCATGTTTATACAAGTCGTCATAGACGGCTACAGCGTGCATGCCATTGTCCCTGAAGTATTCACCCATGGCGCAACCCGCATACGGGGCAATATACTGAAGCGGTGCAGGGTCGGATGCAGAAGCCACGACAACGATACTGATATCCATTACCTTATTCTCTTCCAGCGTCTTCACAACATCTGCAACGGTTGACATTTTCTGACCAATCGCCACGTAAATGCAGTAGACACCTGACTCACGCTGATTAATGATCGTATCGATAAGAATAGCGGTCTTACCCGTCTGCCGGTCACCAATGATTAGCTCACGCTGCCCCCTTCCGATCGGAATCATCGCATCGATAGCTTTGATACCGGTTTGTAACGGCTCTTTTACCGGCTGTCTCTCGACAACATTGGGAGAAGAACCTTCGATGGGTCTGTACTGATCTGTAGCGATAGGCCCTTTCCCATCAATAGGCTGACCCAGGGCATTTACCACACGCCCCAGCAAAGCTTTCCCTACAGGGACCTGGACAATCTTTCCGGTAGTCTTTACGATATCACCTTCTCTGATCTTTTCGTCAGACCCAAGGAGAATCGCACCTACGTTATCCTCTTCAAGGTTCATGGCAATTCCGTACACATTTTCAGGAAATTCCAGGAGCTCACTGGACAAACAATCATCAAGTCCGTAAATACGCGCAACCCCGTCTCCCACCTGCATGACGTGTCCCACGTTTTCTAGCTTTAATTTTTCTTCATACCCTTCAATCTCTTTCTTAATAATTGAAGTAATATCAGTGGATGCTATTGCCATATACCCTACTCCTAATAATAGTTAAGATTCTTCATCTTACACGGATCGGCATCTTACCATTCCGCGAAACATTCTGAAACACCATACCATCTGAAGAATTTTCGTTACCGAAAACTCGTAATTGTCAAAATGTGTGGCAGGAGCCCCGCTCCTGCCACTATGTTCATTCATTTCATCAGGCTGACCATAACGCTCAAAAAGCGTGCATTCAAGCCTTATGAGGAATTCTCTCAAGAAGACCGCGCAGTATCTATACAGTCCTTAATGACAGCAATCTGACTTTTAGATTTTTCAACCGATTTGCAACGCTTCCGTCTATCATTTTATTGCCGATTTGAATTACCATCCCACCCAGGATATCAGGATTTTGAACAACCTCTAATTCTACGGTCTTGCCGGTTATCTTTTTCAGTTGCTTTTTAAAATAATCCAAACGCTCCCCCGTTAAGGGCACAACGGTTTGAACGGTAGCCTTCACAACCCCTTTCTTTTCATCGGTGACCGCCCGATACACGGCAGGAATATATTCCAGAATCTCTTCCTTTCTCCGATCAACCAGTAAACTCAGGAAGTTCAGCATAACGGAAGTCACCGATTTACCAAACACATTCTTCAACACATCCTTCTTGTCGTTTCGTGAAATCGACGGATGAAACAAGACCTTTTTCAGGTTGTCGTGTTTTTTCATCACGCCACTCACCAAATCCAAATCTTTTTCAACCAGGTCAAACTGCCCTTTTTTTAAAGCAACTTCTAAGAGGGCAGTGATAAATGTAATTGCGACGCTTTTATCTAACACTCAATTCCCCTATTCCTTCAATAAAGTCGTCAACGAGCTTTTCCGCAGTCTTTTGACTTATGGACTGCTGAATGATTTTGGAAGAGGCCAAAATCGAAAGATTCACTACCTGATTCCGGATTTCGGTCAAGGCCTTCTTCCGTTCCAGATCAATGCTTTCCTGCGCCTTTATCCTGATCTGCTCTACCTCCTCCTTGGCGCGCTTAACAATCTCTTCGCTTATCCGATTTCCTTCATTGATGGCCTCCTGGACCTTTCTCGAAGCCTCCTCTTCAGCTTCAGCCAGCTTCTTGCGATAGTCCAGCATCAGCCTCTCAGCTTCAGCCCTGTCCTTTTCGGTCTTTTCATAGGTATTTTTTACCTCATCGGTTCTGGCCTTTATCATGGCCGAGATCTTGCCGAAAAGGAATTTCTTTAGGACGAAAAGCAGAATTAAGAAACCCACACCCTGGATAATTATGGATTTAAAATTGATTCCCAGGGTACTTAAAATATCCAATCCCATTTCCTCCTACGCTTATTTAACCGAGTGCTGAATTAACTCAAGGACTGCTTCTGTTTTTGGCAGTTTACCCATCAGGATGAAAGACATCATCAATGAATAAATCGTTAATGACTCGATAAATGCCAAACCCACAAACATAACCAGTTGTATCTTTCCGGCCATCTCAGGCTGCCTGGCCATGCTATTCGCGGCACCATAAACAGCAATGCCCTGCCCAAGACCACAACCAAACGCCGCAATTGCAATTAAAGCTACTGCTATTGCCAACAATGCAAAATAAATCACGCCTAGACCTCCTTCTAAAAAAATTAATGATCTTCTTCTTCATGGATGCCAATTGCACCCGCAATATAAAAACTCGCTAAAAGAGAAAATATCATTGCCTGTATCGTGCTTCCTAACAAGGCAAGAAAAACCATCGGCAGATGCATCGGAACCGGGATAAGACCCAGGAGAAACGGTGAAAGGCCGATGAATATCGCAATAATAGTATCCTCCCCCATAATATTTCCAAAGAGACGCATGGAGAGCGACAGGGGACGGGAAAGCAGTTCCTGCATTAAGTGTAAGGGGAATACCAGCGGTGCAAGCCAAATCGGCTTACCTGCCATATGCTTCAAATACCCCATGACGCCATTGTTTTTCACCCCCTGATAATGGGTAACAAAAAATACAATTAACGTTAAGGCTATCGTGGTGTTGAAATTACTGGTAGGCGAATGGAAGAGGGGTACCTGCCCCAGCATATTCATCGCAAATATGTAGATGAACAAGGTACCAATAAAAGGAATAAACGGCCCTGCAGCGCGCCCCATCTGAGATTTGGTGAAATTCTCAAGCCCCTCCACAATAATTTCTAAAAGCGCCTGAAGCCTGCCAGGCACTTTTTTCAACCGTATGGTAGCAACGATTGCAAACAGCCCCAGACAAATAATAATCATAGCGGACATAATAATCGGCACCCATTCGTGCTTGGTAAGGCCGAAAAAATGAGTATGGGCCTCGATAGGCGCAAAGTCCACAAACGATGGTAATTCAGTTGTTAGTTCACCTTCACCAGACACGTCACTTACACCCCTTTCTTGCTAACCTTGGCAGAAACACCGTCAATCTTCTGAGAAGAAACTTTTATCGATGTATTCATAAAATTTACCAGTATTCTGCTTACAATTTTCATAATAAGCACGATCAATACCATGCTGAGCCCAAGAGCCAGAGCAACTACTTGGACTTCCAGAAACAGGCACACCGAGAGCAACATTACTCCAACGATACCATACTTCGCCAAACTGACCTTAAGAAAAAAACCCTTTATTTCAGACCTCTTATTCCGCACAGCATGTTGCACCGTCCACCACAACGTATTATATAAAATGAGGCTGATGCAGCACCCTACAGCAAAACTCACGGTTCCCATCACGGTCATATATGACAAGGAAGCGACGATGGTAATCACCGACAGATAAAAGGACGTCTTGAGCACCCTGTCGGGAAAACCAGCATCAAGCGACAAAAAATCTTTTCTTTCATTCTCTCTTGTCATGGCTTCTTTTTATTTTCACCCAACAACTTCTTCACCACTTTAAAAAACTCGATAAAACTTGCCACAATTCCCAACACCATAAACAACAACATGAGCCAGGGATAGGTATTGAGTTTTTTGTCGAGATAAATACCGAGAAAATACCCTCCTGCTACAGCGCCAGCAGTCGTAAAACCAAAACTTCCGATTACCCCAATGACGCGATATGCCTCATTCTCATTCTTTAAAAAAGACACCTTTCACCTGTTTTCAAAAAGCCTATCGATTGCTTGTTTTATATGGCCAGCCACCTTCACCAGGGAATCAACAATATTCAGATACAACGAGGAGCTTTTGGGTTGGCACACCCCTTTAATTAACCTGTCTTCATGCTCTTCGGAATAAGCGTCAACGGTTTGACCGAGGCTTACATATTTATCAGCAAGATGTTTTTTTAAAACTTCATTTTTGGTCAAAATGGCGTCGCCGGCAGTCCTCAAAATGTCAAGGGTTTCCCTAAAGAGATGGGATATCTCATTCACACCTTTGTCGCTGAATAGCACGCCCTCATCTACCTTTTTTTTCACCCCTTGAAGTATGACGACCAAGCCATTCGTTGCCATCTCAATCTGACTAATAACCGCCATGACAGACTTTATCGTTTCTTTATCCATAGCAGGCTTTGAAGCCGCATGAGTCAGCATTCCTATCAATTCATTCTCCTCGTCATAAATAGCCTGACTTATTTTCTTCGCCTCGTCAATCATGCCGATCTTGTGTTTCATAAAACCATCCATGCAAAGGCTTAAAATCGACTCTGCCTTGAAGCACATTCCGCGGACACGCTCCAATACTCCTTTTAAGTCGCTATTCAAATTTATTGCATCCATAATACCCCTCCATTTCCTTCCATGCCCCGAGGAAAACTGAGAATGGTTTTTCTACCTAAAAAATACGGTCACAAGCAGACCTGTTCTACTATTCAAAGAACAAGGAACCTCTAGAAATCCTTTATGACATCCCTGAAGGCGTCAATTGTCGCATCAAGTTCTCTTTCACCATGAGCCGTTGAAACAAATACTGCTTCAAACTGAGACGGGGCAAAATAGAAGCCGCGCTCCAGCATACCGTGAAAGAACTTCGCATATCGTTTTGTATCACATCTCTTTGCCGTAGCATAATCCGTTACCGGCTGATCAGTAAAGAAGGTGCATAACATCGAGCCGATACGGGTATGATAAGCCGACACCTTAGCATCCCTGCATGCCTTCTCCACGCCCGCAGCCAGTCGTTTTGATTTTTCTTCCAGCGTTTTATAAATAGTACTATCCCTGAGTATTTCCAACGTAGCAATGCCGGCAGTCATAGCCACAGGGTTGCCAGATAACGTACCCGCCTGATACACCGGGCCCACCGGAGAGATGCTGTCCATGATCTCTTTCTTCCCGCCATATGCCCCAACCGGGAGTCCCCCGCCAATAATCTTTCCCAAAGTGGTTAAGTCAGGGGTGATATGATACAGCGACTGCACCCCACCATGAGCAACCCTGAAACCGGTCATCACCTCGTCAAATATCAACACAATGCCATGCTTTTTGGTTATTTCCCGTAACCCCTCTAAATAACCTTTCTTTGGCAGCACAACCCCCATATTACCGGCAACCGCCTCAACAATAATACACGCAATATCCTTCCCCCGTCTTGCACAAACTTCATTTACTGCATCAATATCGTTATACGGCAAGGATATGGTGTGCTTAACAAAATCCTGCGGTATGCCAGGGCTGGTTGGCGTCCCTAGCGTTGTAGCTCCAGAACCCGCCTGAATCAGCAAACTATCCACATGACCATGGTAACAACCCTCAAACTTAATCACTGCATCCCGTTTGGTAAATCCCCTGGCCAGTCTGATGGCGCTCATAGTAGCCTCTGTGCCGGAATTAACCATCCGCACCTTCTCTATCGAAGGCATGGCTTCTTTGATAAGTTGTGCCAGTTTAATCTCTAATTCCGTTGGCGCGCCATAACTTGTCCCGTTGGCAACAGCCTCGTTAATCCTCTTTACCACCCGCGGATCAGCATGCCCTAAAATAAGCGGACCCCACGAACCTATGTAATCCACATACGTATTACCGTCAGCGTCGGTCAGAAAACAACCCGATCCGGACTTTATAAAAATGGGAGTGCCGCCAACGGCGCCAAATGCCCTGACAGGGCTATTAACGCCGCCCGGTATAAAACCCTGCGCTTCAGCAAACGCTTTTTTTGATTTTTCAAGAATTATCTTTGACATGGAAAACCTATTAGTATAATTTATGTACTATCTATAAAAGCTTCCTTTAAGAATACGAAGACGAGCATAATAGCAAATCATAAATTCATTGTCAATATGTTTGCTCATTTTTTTATGACAAAAAAAATAAACTTAGGTGTCTTAATTTCAGGGGGTGGTAATACTCTGCAAAATTTTATAGATCAAATAGGGGCAGGGAAATTACCTGCCACGATCCAAATTGTGATCAGCAGCAAACCTGGCGCCTCCGGGCTTGACCGGGCACGAAAACATAACCTCCGGACGGCAGTTATTCCTTATGCAAATTATACGGGTATCGACGCCTTTAGTCGTGCAATTACGGCTGAATTGGATAAGTACCCTATCGACCTCGTTACTCTTGCAGGCTTTGTTCATTTTTATACCATCCCGGAAAAGTATCACGGCAAGGTGATGAATATCCATCCAGGACTGATCCCCGCCTTTTGCGGTCATCATTACTACGGGAAAAAAGTCCATGAGGCAGTTATCAATTATGGCGCAAAGGTTTCCGGATGTACGGTGCATTTCGCAGATAATGTGTACGACAACGGCCCTATTATCATCCAGAGAACGGTTCCCGTCCTTGAAGACGAAACACCCGACACCCTTGCTGCCCGGGTGTTTCAGGAAGAATGTGTGGCATATCCTGAGGCGATACGCCTCTTTGCAGAGGGAAGACTAAAGATTGAGGGCAGGAAGGTAAGGATTCTTAAGCCGTAACAATTTGGTTTTTTGAAAAATTCCTGACAACAATTGTGTTGCATGCTACGTAGAGGGCATGTTTGAAACCAGCCACTACAATAAATACCCTTCATGTGATTTTTAAAGGGTAAGTTTTTGAAATGGCTTGTAGTGCCGACCTGCCCTATTGACGTATGCAGGGGAAACTACGAAAATGTGTGCACGTTTCTTCGGGCAAAATCACGGACGAAATAGGGGAAAACCCACCAGTATTGGAACGCGGTAGAGAACCACCGAGGGCAATTGATAATCTTTTCCGATTCGTTCGTGTTCGGAGATTACGGTGAGCCATTTACCTTTACGTCAAACGTACACCCGAGGAGTTTTGCGGCACGCCGGCAGGCAACCATGCGGGCGGTGAAGATCTCAAAATATTCCACCATATCCGAGATATCCTTGTCAATATCAAGATTGAGGGTGATTGCCTTTTTGGGTACGTCTATATGCAGCTCAGATTTTGTTACGGCGTAATTGACCCGGTCGTGGATGTCAAAGGTGATCTCCTTTGTGCTTCTTACCCTCGACCGGTGGACATCAGATTTATCCGCAATAATGAGCGCCGCAGCTACCGGACTGACAATGTCACAGGTGCCTTCATCATGATTTCCTACCGCACTCATGACGAGCACACGATCTTCCACGGGCATGTTAAGCTCCCTTAAGAATTGATTAGCCAGGTGCGCGCTATGCTCCGGATGCGAATGACGGCTGACCACGTTTCCAATATCGTGAATATATCCGGAAATAGCCGCAAGTTCACACGTATTTGCATCGTAACCGAGGTCTTGCAATATTTTTCGCGCGCTTCTCGCCACATAATTTCCGTGACGTTCCCCATGCTCCGTGTAACCAATCACCCCTAAAAAATCATTAGCTTTTTTTATACATACCTGGACGTCCGGATGGTTTTTTACTTGTTCTAGAGTAATCATATCCTATTATTTTGTCTTTTTCCAAATGGTACCGTCTGGTTTATCGTCCAGTGCGATACCTATTTCTAAGAGTTTATTACGAATGAAATCTGATAGCTGCCACTGTTTTGTCTTCCGCAGTTCATTGCGGGTGTCGATAAGCACCTTCATAATCTCTTCATCGGTTTTATCCTGTCCCTGCCAGCCCTGTATAAACGGTATACCTGGGGTACTTGGTCCTCTGTCACTGCGTTTCGGGATAATCCCCAGGATATCACCGCCGAGTTGCTGATACAGGACATCAATGTCTTCAAGGCATTTTTTACTGATTTCCTGTCCTGAGTTAAGCAGGGTATTAACCTCTTTTGACATGTCAAAGATGACGGCAATTGCGTTTGAGGTGTTGATGTCTTCGTCCATTGCCTCGGTGAATACATTTTTGTAGTGTTCTAATCTTTTGAAGATAGTGTCAGGTGAAGAACCATTCTTTGCGGAGTCGACTCGTTCCCTCAGATTTTTTATGGTATTGAGCAACCGTTCGAGCCCCTTGTCCGCTGCATCCAGCGCCTCATTACTAAAATCCAGTGGGCTGCGGTAATGGGTATTGAGGATAAAGAACCGGACGGTTAATGGGTGGTATTTTTTAAAGGCATCCTTGAGGGTAATAAAATTTCCGAGGGACTTTCCCATTTTTTGGCCGTTTACGGTAACCATGTTGTTATGTATCCAGTATTTCACAAAAGGCACACGATTCGCCGCTTCACTCTGGGCAATTTCGCACTCATGGTGGGGAAAGATATTTTCCAGTCCGCCGCCGTGAATATCCAGGGTCTGTCCGAGATATTTCATCGACATGGCGGAGCATTCAAGATGCCAGCCAGGAAAGCCTTCTCCCCAGGGACTTTTCCATCGCATGATGTGACCGGGCTCTGCCTTTTTCCAGAGCGCAAAATCGGAAGGGCAGCGTTTTTCAGGGTTGATTTCTATCCGGGCGCCTGCTTCAAGTTCCTCCTGTTTTCTGCCGGAGAGCTTTCCATATTCCTTGAAGGCAGTGACGTCAAAATAAACCGACCCGTTTGACACATAGGCAAACCTCTTTTCAATTAACTTTTCCACAAGTTCAATTTGTTCGGGGATATGCGCCGTCGCCCGTGGTGAGATATCGGGTCTGACATTGTTCAGGGCATCCATATCTTCGAAATAACTTCGGGTATAAATTTCGATGAGTTCTGCGGGTTCCAGCCGATCTCTTTGGGCGCGTTTGAGTATTTTGTCCTCACCGGTGTCAGCATTGTCGGTCAGGTGTCCAACGTCGGTAATGTTCTGCACGTAACGAACTTTATAACCGAGGTAGCGGAGGTAACGGACAATTACGTCGAAACTCACATAGCTCTTTGCATGCCCGATATGAGGGTGGTCATAAACGGTAGGACCACAGACATACATGTTTACAAGGCCTTCATGCAAGGGGGTAAAGATTTCCTTCTTTTTCGTTAGTGAATTGTAAAATTTTAGTGTCATGGTTTAATTTTGCAATATCCCAAATATTTTAAGTATATCGTACATCGAAAGAACGTAACAGCTCGTCACCCCCACCTGACCTCCCCCATCAAGGGGGAGGAAACGTTTTTCCCCCGCCCCTGGTGGGAGGGGTTAGGGGAGGGGGGCTGAACTGTTAAAAAATTTATAGTAGTTTCACGTCAAAATATATCCATGCATGTTAGTGTCAAACCTTTTAGCAGGGGGGATTCGAGGACAGCGTTTTTGCCGTATGCCTTATAAAGCCGATAGGCATTTTCCTGCAAGGTGTAAATCTCTATATCTTCACCTTCCGGAATTACTATCCAGTATTCCTTTACACCAAATTTCGCATACAATTTCTTCTTCTGCACCATATCCCGATAAGCGCTATTCTCTGAGATTATCTCTATCACGAGGTCAGGCGCACCCTGCACATTCTTTTCGCCGATAATGTGAAGCCTGTCCTTTGAAATGAACAGTAAGTCTGGTTGAACGACATTTTCATTATCAAAATACACATCATATGGCGCATCAAAGAGTTCTCCGAGTTTATTTTCTGTTATAAATTTTTGGAGAATAAATCCGAGTTTTCCAGAAACCCTTTGATGTCTCGTAACCGGAGACGGCGTCATGAGTAATTCTCCATCGATAAGTTCATACCTCTTGTCATCTGAGGCCTTGCAATAATCCTCATAAGTATATTTCTTTGGTTTTTTTTCTACAACAATTTGTGCCACAAGAAATCTCCTTGTCAAATGATTTATTCGGGCGAACTATTCCCATGACTGAATCATGATTTCTTTACCAAAATAAAACGTTCGATCCTTTTCTTGCAAGTGTCAATACCCAGAATACGAGCAACACCATAGAGTTCTGGTCCATGTTCTCTGCCAGTTAAGGCGACACGGATCGGCAGGTACAGTCCCTTCCCATTTACCATTGTTTCTTTTTGAACAGTCGTTAAAATATCTTTGAAGATTTCAGGAGAAAGAGCGTTTGTTTTGCAGATTTTATTGTAAAAAGACAAAAGGATCGATTGTGTCGTCTCTGACGATAGAAACTCAATATGGGTTTCGCTGATGACGATATCGTTAAAAAAGATATTTACTTCCTGGACGATTTGAGACATACAGGATATATTATTTCGCACGGTATCTACGATCAGTCTCAATTTAGCCCTGTCAATAGTATTTTCATTCTGAGAAACAAAGCCGGCTGCCTGCAGGTAAGGTATCGCTAAATTGGTAAGCCCTTCTAATTCCGCTTCCCGGAGGTATTGTCCGCTCAACCAATCTAATTTTTGCTGATCAAATACCGATGAGGCCTTACTCATGGTGCTGATTTCAAAAGTGTCGACGACATCGTCGGCTTTAAACCTTTCTTTTTTATCTTTCAGCGCCCACCCCAGGAGCATCATGTAGTTGAGGAGTGCCTCCGGCAAATAACCCAATTTACGGTATTCTGAAAGAGAAAATGCCCCGTGTCGTTTACTCAATAGGGTTCGATCTGCTCCCATGGTGAGTGAAAGATGGGCGAATTGGGGAGGTTTTCGGTTTAAGGCATGAAAAAGCAATATATGACACGGTGTATTGGATAAATGGTCTTCCCCACGGATGACGTGGGTAATCTGCATCAGGGTGTCATCTACGGCAACGGCAAAGTGGAACGATGGCGTTCCGTCTGACCGCATAATCACAAAGTCTCCAACCAGGCTCATATCGAATTGACACGTCCCCCGGATCAGGTCGTCGAATACCAGTAACTCTTCCGGCACCTTAAAGCGAACGGTAAAATTCAGCCCGGATGTTTCAAATGCCTTTTTTTGTTCGTCCGTTAAATCTCGGCAACGATTGTCATATCGAGGAGGCTTTCCGGTTCGTTTGGCAATTTGCCTGCGCTCTTCCAATTCCTCCGGGGTACAATAACAGCGGTATGCAAGCCCATCGTGTAAAAATTTCCGGCATATATCATGATAGGTATGCAGGCGTTCTGATTGTATATACGGACCGTATGGACCGCCAACATCAGGGCCTTCCTGCCATGTCAGGCCTAGCCAATGCAGGTCAGCCATGAGCTGTTCCATGTGCTTTCTTTCAGAACGGGCAACATCGGTATCTTCAATCCGCAGGATAAAGGCGCCTTTATGCCGTCTTGCAAATAGCCAATTAAAAACGGCCATGCGGGCATTTCCGATATGTAAGAGGCCTGTAGGCGAAGGTGCAAAACGAACTCGAACCATAATTGTTAGCAAGACAAAATCATTGTAAGCTTCTCTACAAACAGCTAAATAGTTATTCTTAATCCTTCTAAAATTTATTCATTCTTAGGATAGCCATTCCAGAGGTACATAGGTCTGGCATCACTCTGATCTTGTAACTGAGAGATGTCCAGCCTGATGGTATTATGCTGAAGCAACTTTTTGGACATCAGGCTAAACAGATCGGCCAATCCGTAATGCGTTTCATATCTTACGATAGTTGCTTCGGTAAGTCCTGCCAGTTCCTTTGTTGTATTAATGGCATCTTCTAGGTAACCTAATTGGTCAACTAACCCCTTTTCGATGGCTTGTTTGCCGGTATAGATTCTTCCGTCAGCAATCTTTTTTACCGTTTCGATATTGAGGTTCCTACCCGTGGAAATCACATTGACGAATTGCATGTACATTTCATCGATAATACCTTTTAAAACGGCAGCTTCCTCTGCTGTCATCTGTTTCAGCGGAGAGCCGATCTCTTTGAGATTGCCGGAGGCAATAGAATTATCCCTGATGCCATACCGGTTGATAAGTTCCGCCACATTGATTAATGGCATAATTACCCCGATACTCCCCGTAATCGTTGTAGGATGCGCAATAATGGCATCAGCTGCAGCGGAGATGTAGTATCCGCCTGAGGCTGCAACATCTTGCATATAGACAACAACCTTTTTCTGAGTTTCCGCCTTAAATTTTATAATCTGATTATAGATAATATCGCTTGCCGTAATACCGCCGCCAGGGCTGTCTATTTCTAGTAATACCGCCTTTACGTGGATATCGTCAGAGGCTTGATCGAGTTGTTGTTTCACGATATCGACAATGCTGGGTTTTTCTACAAAGAGACCCTCCGCCGATTCATTGCTCAATATTCCCTTGATGGGGATTATGGCAACCTTGTTTTCCCCGCTTCCTTCGATAATGGTTTCATCAACGTGCTTCCTGGCTTTTGTTGTGGTGCTCGTAATGAATGCCTTATTGAGTACCAGTGAGCCAATAAAGAGGACAAAGAACATTAAAGTACATAGGAAAAAGAATGAGGCAAATCCAACGGCAACCCAAAAACCAGCGCCTCTGCTCTTTTTGATATATACGGGTTGCCATCCCATCCCTGGCGGTATATTGTTGTGTGTATCTGTCATAAAGCCCTTTCCCTAAATTTCTTCACAAATGCAGGGAATTCCTTTACAAACTGGACATCCTGCGGTGTACTTGACAATCGTTTCTTCCATCTTAACGCCCGATAGACTTGCCAGGGTAAAGAGCCATGCAAGTACATCGGCAAATTCTTTTTTCAGCTCTTCTTTGTTGTTCTCTCTCAGTGCACGGGAAAGTTCCCCAACCTCTTCAGTAAACCACATAAAGGTTTTAGAAAGACCGCGTTGTGTGTCTTTTTTTAAATAGGTCTCTTCAATAAGTTTTTGGAATTGGTCAATTTCCATACGGTAACAAGTTCTGCAATGATGTTATACATCCGAAGTCCTGATAACTGCTTCTCCGTGCCATTCAGGAATTAGGTCGTGTTTTATTTGTAATACGTCCAATATCTTAGCCACAATGAAATTCACCTGTTCATCTATCGTTTTTGGTTGATGATAGAATCCGGGCATGGCTGGCAAGACGCATGCCCCTATAGAGGATAATTTTAGCATAGCTTCCAGATGGATAGAAGATAATGGCGTTTCGCGTGGCACCACTATGAGCCTTCGGCCCTCTTTAAGAGTGATGCTTGCCGCGCGTTGAATAAGGTTATGGGAAATACCATGGGCAACAGAGCACAGGGTGTTCATGCTGCATGGAACAATGATCATTGCCTTGGTTGGATAGCGACTACTGGCGATAGTCGAACCAATATCCGAGTTATTATAATAGATAATATTGTCGGTAGTATAGCCCAACAATTGTGCTGGGTTAAAACGATCGTAATGTAAGTCAATTCCCAACTCATGTTTGATAACAAGGAATGCGGCATCCGATATTGATAAGTGGATATTGTATTCCTTTCTGCAAAGGACTTGCAGCAGGCGTTGGGCATAAATGGCTCCACTGGCTCCGGTAATGCCAACAACAATATTTTCCACACAAACTCCTTAAACATGAAAAGGCTTTAGTACTGAAAGTACATCGTAAAGAGCATGGGTATAAACAGCGACACCCAATCCCCGAAACATGAAGATCGTGGACAAAACTATTCCGGCCAAGATTCTAAAGGTAAAATTACTATACGTAAAAGTATCGCCTAAAGTTCCCACGTAGTGCATGGCAGCAAAAAGTAGTGTGCCTGTCATAATACTTATCATTGCGCTGATGGGTTTGGAGATTTTCAAAAGGGTCGTAAAGATAAAGTATAATGACGTAATGAGCAAAAGCCGGAATACAATCTCTTCATATACCCCTGCCCCAACCGAAAGGATAATTCCCAACCACATATTCAGGGAAAAAGGCATTGCCAGTGCGTAAGGAAATAATATTTCATACACAATGTACCCGAGGACATTGCCCATAAAAAGGGCGTACACCATGCTTTCCCCAAACATGAAGACGAATGTCAGAAAATCCAGTCGGTATTTTTTTTCAACATAAACGATGGATATCAGTAAGAACGCAATAACCAATAAATTAAATATTAAAGACCCGTTTTTGCCAAATAAATTAAAAATTTTTTCTATGAAGACATCTGAAGCATTTCTAATGCTTGATTCTTGCAATGCAATTCCTACCTCATATAAGACCAACAAAGGCAGGATGAATAAAAAACTATTGGCTATATTTTTTGACCGATGGTAATACGATTCCATGTACCTGCGCTACATTTGTTATAAAAAGGGGGACAAACAGATCGTACCTCTTTCTGATGCAAAACGTAAAAAGGGTTTTTGAGACGGGAAGTTAGTATATCAGCCAACTTAGGGGGTGTCAATAAAGTTTCAGATGGCCACAGATGATAGACAGTCTGCGGTAAGCCAGCATGGTTAAAAGTGAAAAATTATTTGACAAAAGGGGTCGATGTGCTACAATTTTAGCAAGTTAGAACAGTGCGGGACAATTTGATTGCCGTTTAATGCTTTTAAAATTGTCGCTCTAAAGAAGGGGATGCGGTATGGTTCCTATGGAACTTACAAAGATCATTATCACGGAGACCAGCGATCACCAGATTATTGTTTTGAAGGAAAGGGAAGGGCAACGAAGTTTCCCGATCGTTATTGGTCTCCATGAGGCTTGGGCAATCGACCGGGCTGTGAAGGGGGTTACCACTCCGCGTCCTTTGACACATGACCTGATAGGCAACATTATCGAAGGTTTAAATGCGGGAATTATAAAAATCGTCATTAATGACCTGAGGAATAACACCTTTTATGCAAAGATTGTATTACAGCGAAATGGTTCAATGGTGGAGATTGATTCCAGGCCGAGTGATGCTATCGCGGTGGCAATGCAAAAGAATACGCCGATCTTTGTCGCTACAAAGGTCCTAGAGGAAGTTTGCAAATCGGAAAGTGAGTTTTAGCACTGTTCCTGACGAGTTCATGATACGAGGAGGGATGGCCGAGTGGACTATGGCGGCAGTCTTGAAAACTGCTGGAGGCGAAAGTCTCCCGTGGGTTCGAATCCTACTCCCTCCGCCATGTTCTGAAAAGGCATTGGCGCTTTTAATCCAGAAATAAACCACGAATATCTTGAGTATGAGGCAGGGATATCCGTGGTTATTTTATTTAGAATATTCTGAGAGTAGATGAAAAACCGGAGAGGTGGCTGAGCGGCTGAAAGCGACGGTTTGCTAAACCGTTGTAGAGACAAAATCTCTACCCCGGGTTCGAATCCCGGCCTCTCCGTCATAAATACAGTTTTATAGCAATAACGTAACAATGGTAAACTGCTAACAATACCATCCTTCATGTGTCACCAAAATCCATCAATACTTGCACTAACCTTAGCAGCCCAGCCACAAGTCCTTCTCAAAAAGAAGAGATTACTATAAAATAATAAAATACATCCACCCTGGTTATTATTTTCTGCCTTTTTCAAAATAATTCTTGTATACTAGTTTTATGAACCTTGAAGAGACAAGAAACGTGGTGCATTCTTAACCTGTCTTCACGGCATTGAAGTAAGACCCATCCGGCGGGAAGAACGAACCCGATGGGACGAACGTATGCGCCAATACCATCATCCTGGGCTTCGTTCATTCATGGGAAGAAGCGTAAGAACACAAAAAAAGCCTTGGTAATTTTGTTGATAGTAAACAAAGCAACGGTAAGATAATTGAAGAAAATTGCCAGGATGATTGGTAGAGAAAGGAGTGATATGTCGCCGGTAAAACCAGAGATTGTATCTTTCCTCATTGCCGATATGCTTATTCAGGAAAAGGGAACCAACAAATGGAGTGCGATAGGCATATTTGACAGGATACGCGCTGCGGGTTTTCCTTACGTACATCCTGGTTTGTCCCTTTACTTCTGTCTTGCAGATGCAGAAGGGAATTACGATGTTCGCGTTGAGTTCTGTGATAATAACGACCATATACTGGCATTGTTTGAGGGAATAACCTTGTCGATTCATTCCCGGCTGCATCAACCCGATATGGCAATAAAGACGGCAAATTTGCCGATACCAACACCTGGTAAATATTATTTTAAACTCTATTTTAACGGAGCATTTGCAAAAGGATTTCAGTTGCATGTTGAGGAAGTGCCCCAGAAGCTGTGCGGAGAATAAAGTGGGAGATGGCTTGGCCGGTGCAAAACCTGTTAACAACCTGCTGATTGCCGCCCGTGTGGAGTGCCGGTAACTCATGTCCGTAATTTTACTGGAACATCCGCGCACAAAAGATCCCAGGCGGCTGGAGGAAGTGGTCAATGCACCCCTCTCCGCATGCCTCTTCACCGGTTATATTGCCTCAGTCTTGCGTAAAAATGCGATTGAGGTTGAAGTCGCTCATGCCCATCTTCGCGACTGGTCATTAGAACAAACAGAGACATACCTCTTAAATAAACCTTTCCAGCTTTTGTGTGTTCATGCAAGGTATCTGTGGGAAAAGACGCAGGACGTCTTTGACCTGCTTTCAACCCTGAGATCGCGGGGCGTAACGGCGCATATCAACCTCTACGGATACTATCCCACATTTGCCTACGAAAATATTCTTGAGTGTTTCCCGTGCATTGATTCCGTGACGGTTGGTGAACCCGAAATAACGATCCTTGACCTTGGGCGATATCTCCTCTTGGAAAAGGAGCTTTCCTCGAAAATGGATATCCCGGGACTCGCCTTCAGGGACAGTGCGGGAACGGTTGTTTTTCATCCGCGTCCACCGATCGATGATTTGAATCAGCTTCCCTTTCCGGATAGGCAGGATATTGCCCTTTGTCAGAAAAAGGGTATTGTGACATACGTCCAGGGAAGCCGCGGATGTTACGGGCAGTGCACTTTTTGTTACCTCAATCCCTTTTTTGGAGATGGAAACCAATGGCGTGGCAGGAACGCAAAAAACATCTTTGATGAGATTTTCGAATTACACACAAAACACGCCATTACGAATTTTTACTTTTCAGACGCTAATTTCTTTGGCCCCGGAAAAGTCGGGAAAGAACGTGCAATAACCCTTGCAGAGCTAATCCTCGCTAATAATCTGGAAATTTCTTTTGGTTTTGAGTGCCGCGCAAACGATATCGAGGAATATTCCATTTCGCGGCTCGTTATGGCAGGCCTTACCAATGTTTTTCTGGGTTTGGAGAGTGGTGATCCGGCATCACTGAAACGGTTGAGAAAGCACCTTACGGTCGATGAAAATAAAAAGGCAATACAATTGTTGCGAGAGTACGGAATAGAGCCAACCTTTGGTTTTATCATGTTTGAACCTCACTCTACCCTGGAAAGCGTACGCAACAATTTTGAATTTCTGAAAGAAATGCACATCATGACGACCCCCGCCATAACTGCCCATCTGTTGTATCACCGGCAGACCCTTTTTCAGGGGACACCCGACTACCAGACGATGATGCCTGACATGCCCTGTTCCGGTCGTGATGCCTCATGCTTAACATACGAAGCCCCCTATTCGATAAAAAATCAAAAAGTCGAGGCGTTTTCACAGATCGTCACCCGGGTATGCCAAGTTGTCTTATCGCTACTCCCCACAATCTTTGACTGTGCAGCCAATACGTCCATGGCGTCTACCATGAGCAGTACACCGGCATTAACGATAGTAAACAATACCTTGATCACGATATTTGAAAAGACCCTCTTGCATTTTGAAACCCATGAAGATTCGCATAGTCCGGAAGTAATTCAGGAAATGAGCCAAAGACTGATGCGCGAAATTATGGTTCTGAGGGAATCATTCTCACCCCTGCATAAATGAGATTGTTTCGTGTCCTGAGTTTATCGAATTGTTCGGGGTATAGCGCCCCGTGCATGGTGAACCATTACGTCAAAGGCTCACTGAAATTTGAGAGGTATTGTAATTTGTTCTGCTAAAGGCGTAAATGAAAAGGAAAATTATGTATATTGGCTACGTTTTCTATAACTTTTTTAAAAATATCTTCACCTTTGTGGTTCGATGATGACCTTGATGGAATCCTTCGCCTCGGCAACGAGTTTAAATCCCAGCGCCGTTTCCGCAAGTGGCAATCGATGGGTGATCAAGTCGCGCACCTTTACCCTGCCCGCACGGATCAGTTCAAGGGATGTTGCCGTATCATCCGGGGGACCGGCATATGACGTGATGATAGAGTTGCAATTACGCCAGAGGTCCCAGAGATTCATGGGTGTTGTTGCAGCAGGTTCCGTTGGGGCAAAAAACAGGATCGATCCGCCCCGGTCAACGGAGTTGAATGCCTGTTGAATGGCAGGAGGAGCCCCCGTGCAGACAATGACGAGGTCTGCCAGGCGTCCGTTATTGGACTTCCGTATGCAGGCAGGGACATCTTCTTTGGCGTTCATTGCCACATCTGCCCCGCATTGTTTGGCCATTTTTAAACGATAATCGGTGATATCCACCGCGTAGATACTGCCTGCTCCCAAGGCGCGTGCTAGTTGGATATGAAGGAGTCCGGAGATGCCGCTGCCGATGACGAGCAGGCTCTGTCCCGGACGGAAATTTGCCTTCTTTTGCCCGAGAAGGGTGCAGGCCAGAGGCTCTGCAAAGGTGCCTTCTTCGAAAGAAACTTCATCCGGCAGGATAAAGGTGCCGCGATCAACGTTGATCTGGGGGATACGAAGGTATTCAGAAAATCCTCCGGGATAAAAGTTGGTGGTCCGTAAGGTATCGCATACCGAATAATGTCCATTCAGACAATAGTGACAGGTATTGCAGGGCACATGATGGGCAACCGTTACCCGGTCACCCACCCTGAAACGCTTCACTCCTTCACCGATAGCAACGATTTCTCCCGCAATTTCGTGTCCTAATACCAGGGGGGCTTTTTTAATGCGGTACCATTCCATGACATCGCTTCCGCAGATACCGCTTGCCCGCACCTTCACCATCAATTCGCCCTGACCGATTTGCGGGGTTTGCATCTCTTCGATCCTGACATCCCTGTTGTTGTAATACATTGCTACGCGCATATTATTTTTTTCCATGTAATTCTTAGTAAAAGTTTATTCACTGCAGAGAGCGCGGGAATCGTAAAGTTGGACGTTGGGAAATTGAGAAGCTGAGAAGTTGAGATTTCCAACCTTTCCCTTTCATCTTCTTTGCGTTATCTGCAATTTGAAACTATTTTTTCTTTTCGCTCTTTACGGTATTAAACAGGTCGTTGGCCTGTTTAACGGTTGCGTTTTCATGGATGATGGCGCGCAATGCCCTGATCATGGCTACCGGGTATTCGTTTTGCCAGATATTTCTTCCCAGATTTACTCCGATAGCCCCCTTTTGCATTCCATCGTGAACAAACTCAAACACCTCCGCATCTGAATTTGTTTTTGGGCCGCCGGCCATGACGACTGGCACGGGGCAACCGTTCGTGACCTTGTCAAAATTTTCACACCAATAGGTCTTTACCACGCGGGCACCCAGTTCGGCTGCAATACGACAGCAAAGGGCGAGGTAGCGGGCATCCCGTTTCTCCATTTCCCTTCCCACAGCGGTAACGGCCATCACGGGAATACCGTATCTTTCTGCCTCGTTGACCAGGTTTGACAGATTTAATAGCGTTTCCCTTTCATAATCGCTGCCGATAAAGACAGAGATGCCAACGCCGGAGGCATTCAGACGAATAGCCTCTTCCATGGAAGTGGTCAACACTTCATTGGCAAGATCCTTACCTACCATGCTGGTGCCTCCCGATACCCTGAGGATGATAGGTTTACTGCTCTCAGGATTTATGCAGGAACGCAATACGCCGCGGGTGCAGAAAAGCGCATCGGCATAATCAATGATCGGTTTAATCGTTTCTCCCGGTCTTTCCAGTTTTGAAGTAGGACCCTGGAAATATCCATGATCTATCGGCATGTACATGCATCGGCCGTTTGGTTTAATAAGTTGAGACAAACGATTTTTAATTCCCCAATCCACAGTTTTTCTCCTCCTTTTAAAAAATGTTAACAAGGTTCTTTCGACTTGTCAGCGCATTGTCATTCCGAACTTGTTTTGGAATCTCACACCCTTGCGTGTCCTTAAAAATCAAAAGACGCTGAAATAAGCTTGTCATGATGAAGGTCAGACTTCAGTATGATAAAAGGATATTCTTTCTCCTTTAGGTTAGAATAGTATCAAAAACCAAATTAAATTCCATCTCCATCTTTATAGTTTTTCATGAATATGCTCAGCACTTCTGATTCTGTTTCTGAAACGTTACATTGTTCTTCATTCGAAAGGTTCAGCGTATTCTCGAGCTTTGTTATTCGCTGTTTCAGTTTGCAATTTTCTTTTAATACAACCATGATCGCTTCGGCAATGGGGTCGGGTAATTGTCCATGATCCAGCATGGCTTCTTGTTCTTCCTTTTTTCGTTGTTTTATAACCCTGCCCGGCACACCAACGACGGTTGCATGAGGCGGGACGTCTTTCGTCACAACAGAACCGGAGCCAATTCGTGCGTAATCTCCGATGGTTATATTGCCCAGGATACAGGCGTTTGAGCCTACAACAACCTTTTTCCCCAGATTTGGATGTCTCTTGGTTTTTTCACTGGTCGTGCCGCCGAGCACGACTCCTTTGTAAATAAGACAACCGTCTCCGATGATAGCAGTTTCACCTATGACAACCCCCATGCCGTGGTCAATGAAAACGCTACGCCCTATTTTCGCTGCAGGATGTATTTCAACCCCTGTCAAAAAACGATTTATGTGGGAAATGAGACGGGATAATACAACCCACCCCTTTCCCCAGAGACAATAAGATATCCGGTGTAACCATAAAGCATGAATGCCGGGATAGCATAAAAGAACTTCCAGTTTACTCCGCGCCGCCGGGTCACTTTGAAAAGCGATATCTATGTCCTCTTTCATGCGTTCAAACATTAAAATTCCTTAAACAAGACGGTGGATAAATATCTTTCACCGGTATCGGGAAGCACAACCACGATCAACTTTCCTTTGCTCTCGGGTCTTGTTGCTACCAGGAGTGCCGCATACGTTGCAGCCCCGGAAGAAATGCCTGCTAAAATTCCTTCCTGCCTGGCCAGTTGCCGGGATGCAGCAAATGCCTGTTCATTCTTTACAGGAATAATTTCGTCAATTACCTTCATATTGAGGATGTCCGGGACAAATCCCGCACCGAGTCCCTGAATCTTGTGGGGACCTGGCTTCCCGCCGGCAAGCACCGGAGAATCGGCTGGCTCAACGGCAATAACCTTCAGTGAAGGCTTCCGTTTCTTAATGATCTCGCCAACGCCGGTAATCGTTCCACCCGTGCCTACGCCTCCGACAAAGACATCAATTTTACCATCCGTATCATTCCATATCTCCTCGGCCGTTGTTTTGCGGTGTATCTCCGGGTTTGCAGGATTTTTGAATTGTTGCGGCATAAAAGAATTGGGGGTGTTCTTCTGTAATTCTTCTGCCTTGTTAATGGCGCCCTTCATTCCTTCGGAGCCCGGTGTCAGCACGATCTCTGCGCCGAATGCCTTCAGCAGGTCCCTGCGTTCTATACTCATGGTGTCCGGCATCGTTAAGATCAGTTTGTAGCCCCTTGCGGCAGCCACAAATGCCAATGCGATACCCGTATTGCCTGAAGTTGGTTCTATGATGGTGGTATTTTTGTCTATCAAACCTGCCTTTTCCGCGGATTCAATCATTGCGATCCCGATGCGGTCCTTTACACTGCCCAGGGGATTAAAAGATTCCATCTTGACTGCTATAGTAGACCCTAATCCTTTTGTGATATTATTTAACTTAACCAAGGGAGTATCGCCAATCGTTTTCGTGATATCTTCATATATTCTTGCCATAATTTCTCCTTAATCAGATTCTGACAAAAAGCAAGTCTTTTTTCGTTACATAATCCAAAGCACATATACTATCATAGTGAGAAGTTATTTCTCAAGGATTTTTTAAAGGTTCAATTTTCCTTGACAAAGAAGGATTTTTATATAGTATATGATGTTTCAATTTATACGTGTTTGTGGGTTTTCTTATAGAACGATCTTTATGATCTGATTGCTTCCTGAAAGTCTGGATGCCACAACTTTCTGGAATCATTTTTATTTTTGGGAACATAATTCTTATCGCAGGTGTTAAAATGATTTTTAAAAATATCGACGAACTTGCAAAACAGGTTGGTGGTTCATTGCGGCTCACAACGCTGATTATCAGCAGGGCAAGGCAAATCATAAGAAAGGCGCCAGTTCTTGTTGTAGCTGATACTGATGACCCTGTGAGAATAGCGTTTTTGGAACTCATGCAATCGAAGATTAAATTGCGTGAAGGCGGAGAGCGGGATGCGAAAGTTTTAGAATCGAAAAAAACGGAAGGCTCGTTGGAAGGTGCTGGTAAAGCGTAAGTCGTCTATGGTGCATCGTGTCAATTGCTAGTTCTCTTATTTGTGAATACAGGGGGGGTATATTATATCGGATCAGGGTATTCTTGTAGTTAACAAAAATCTTTATTTGCCGGCCTACATACTCAACTGCCTGCCTTGAATATTGCATCAAATCTCAAACCTTAGTTCCCTGTTTCAGAACTTCTGTAAGATTCCGAAAGATGTGTGATGGTAAGGATGGTAAGAGGTGAAGCTTGGAGAGTGGAGTTGTAGTCCATTCGCCATGGGGGGGGTATTTGAACAGGTAATTTTATTTTATGAAAAATGACTAAAAACTCGCTAAAGTAAAAAAGCAAAGAGATATCATTCTAAAAAGGGGGAATTTTGTATATATGATTAAAGTTGACCATTTAGCAAAACGTTATGCGGACGTATATGCAGTAGATCACATCTCATTTGAAGTAAAACAAGGTGAAATTTTAGGGCTTCTGGGACCGAACGGTGCGGGCAAGACAACGACCATGCGCATTCTGACCTGTTACATGCCGGCAACTTCCGGGACTGCCACGGTGGCCGGTTACGATGTCTTCCGTGATTCGATCGACGTCCGAAAGAACATCGGATATTTGCCCGAAAATGTACCCTTGTATCCTGAAATGCGGGTGAAGGAATATCTTTCTTTCCGTGCGAAACTGAAGAAGTTGCCCTACCGAGAACGGAAAGTAAAGATTGATGAATGTATTGAGAAATGCAGGATTGCTGAAGTACAGAATCAAATTATCGGCACACTTTCCAAGGGTTACCGGCAGCGGGTGGGTCTGGCTGACACCCTTGTCCATGACCCCAAAATTCTCATTCTCGATGAGCCAACGATCGGGCTTGACCCCAATCAAATCCGGCAAGTCAGACAGCTCATCAAAGAACTCGGTGAAAAACATACCATATTGCTCTCTACCCATATTCTCCCCGAAGTCGAAATGCTTTGCGGTCGCGTAATTATTATTAACAGGGGCAAAATAGTCGCTATGGACACGCCTTCCAATTTAGCTGTTCAGTTGAGAAGCGGCAACAATATTACCCTGGAGGTGCGTGGCGCTGGTGAAAAGATCAAGAATGCCCTGTCCGCCATCAACGGCGTAAAGAAGGTCGTATGGCACGAGAAGGGTGACTTGAGCAATTTTAACGTAGAGGCAGAAAGAGGTATGGACATTCGTGAAGATGTCTTTACGAGCATTGTAAAAAATAATGGCGTTATTCGGGAGATGAAGCAGACGTCTATTACCCTGGAAGAAATATTCCATCAGATTACTACGCAAGAACAGCACGAACAGGAGGTAGTGACATAAATGACGAGTGTAGGTACCATATTTCAGAGAGAAGTGAGCGCTTATTTTTTGTCGCCGATTGCATACGTTGTTATCGCGGTGTTTACGGTTTTTTCCGGTTATTTCTTTTCCATTATGCTTGGGCTAACCCAGGAATCTACGTTGCGGTATAGCCTTGCTTATACGCAGTTTATTCTGTCCATCCTGGCTCCTGTTATTACCATGCGGTTAATGGCGGAAGAAAACAAGACGGGGACGATTGAGCCCCTGATGACAGCGCCGATTACTGATTTTGAAGTGGTGTTTGGAAAATTCCTGGCGGCATGGGCGTTGTATAACGTCATGATTGCACCAACCGCTTTTTATATCATATTCCTTGCATGGGTAGGGAATCCTGATTACGGCGCAATTATTGCCAGTTATGTCGGACTGATCTTAATGGGGGGGTTGTTCATTTCTATTGGATTGCTAGTGTCTGCCGTCACGAAAAATCAGATTGTCGCAGCGGTTATCGGAATTGTCGCCCTGCTTATCCTGCTGGTGATTGGGTTGGCGAGCGCCGACCATGAAGGATGGTTTTACAACGCACTCAGATATATTGGTACCTATGATCATTGGGAGACCTTTACCAAAGGGATTATCGATACCAGGGATGTGATTTACTACGTCAGCTTTACTGCATTACTCATATTTATTGTTGTACGCATTGTCGAGAGCAGGAGATGGAGATGAGCACTTTGAATAAAAAAAAGAACGATTGGTTTGAACAAGTGAGCGGATATATTATCCTGGCCGGAATCATTGCGGTTGTGGCGGGCTTTGGCATATCAAGGATCTTCGATTCGTGGGGGATTTCATCTCTTATTCCCATGGGCGTTGGCGGAGCTGTTATTATCGGATTTAGTTCTGTAGTGGCCATTAAAAAGAAGTGGTTTTCAACCGAGGCGTCCAAGAGAAAAGCGCTGGTTGGTACCAATGTCGCCATTATGTCAATTTTTGCGGCATGCATTTTTGCCGTAGTCGGATTTCTCAATAACCGGCACTATGAACGTTTAGACCTTACCGTTACCGGCAAATATTCTCTTTCATCTAAAACCAAAAATATCCTGAAAAATCTGGAAAAACCCATTGTCATTACTACCCTTTTTAATCAAGGTGAGATGTTTTATGAACAAATTATGGATATTCTGAAAGAATATGCCTACCACACGGACAAGATTAAAGTGGAAAGTGTCGACCCGCTAAGGAACCGCACCAAGGTTGAGGAACTGGCGAGACGTCTCAATATCAGCGATCTTCAACTCAATACGGTGGTGTTTGAATGTGGTGAGTACAGCAAACATGTTCAACAAAGTGAAGTGATAGAAAGACAGTATCCCTTCAAGTTTAAGGGGGAAGAGGCGTTCACGGAGGCAATTCTTAACGTTACTCAGGAGAAGCAGACGGCTATCTATTTTGTTACCGGCCATGGAGAGCGGCAATTTGAAGATTTTGACCGCGGGGGAATTTCCGGAATTGCCAATGCCCTCAAGAGGGACAACTGTCGGGTGGCTCCCCTCGATATTCTGACTGCAAAGAAAATTCCGGATGATTGTGAGGTGCTTGTGGTTGCAGGACCGACGAAGGCATATCTGACGGAAGAATTGAACATTATTCGCAACTATCTTGAAAACAGGGGCAAGCTTTTGCTTATGCTGGAACCTGCGCTGAGCCCGAATGCTCCCACGGGATTTAAGACGCTTTTGCCGGAATACGGCATTGCAGTCCGTGATGATGTCGTTGTCTACAACAAAGTTAATATGCCTCTTTTTGGTATACAGACTGTTGCGGAAATCTATGTGGGCAAGGATGAATATGCTGAAGATCACCCGATTACCAATGATCTGAAGACGTATAATACGATTATCTTTGGGGCATGTCCTGTAGACGCTTCACCGCCAAATGACCAGATGCCCTATCAGGCAACTGTGCTTATGCGTGCGCCTGAAGGGTCGTGGGGTGAGATTGATGTTGCAAATCTACTACAGAAAAAACCTGAGTATAATATAGACACGGATGTGCAGGGGCCGGTGTCTCTGGCAGTCGCTTCACGGGTAAAGGAATTGCCAAAATCTGTTACCCAGTCACATCCGGCTATGGCGAATGACCCGGCGGCAAAGCCGCAGGGTGCACAATTGGTGGTCTTTGGAGACGTAGATTTTGCCACAAACGAATATATAGAAAATCCTGGGAATGCGGACTTATTTCGCAATTCCATTAATTGGTTAGCCAAAAAGGAAACGCAACTTGGGATATCCGCCAAGCCTCCTGATTTCCGCAAAGCAACCATTAGCCCTATTCAAATGAAGGTAATCTTCTGGATATCGATTGCGGGCATTCCGGTAATACCCATTATTATTGGCAGCATCGTTTGGTGGAAGAGACGCCGTTAGTTTAGGAGTGTCACATAAATGAAGATTTGCCATCGATTCAATTTCATGATTTTCTATGCTGGAGGAAAGAATTAAGCTATGAAACTTAAAACAACCATTATCCTTTTAATTGTTGCAGCTATCGGTATTTCGTACATCTTCCTTTATGAAAGAAAACAACTGCCCCATGAGGAATGGGAAAGGCTGCAAAAAAAGGTGCTTCCTGATTTTAAGGCATCGATGATCAAGAAGATTGAATTGAACAACGAAAGTGGCAAGGTTGTCCTGGAAAAAGGCGGAGACAATTACTGGCATATTATTGAACCGCTCAAACTCCGCTCAGATAATTCCGAGGTCAACAGCATCCTCTCTGAATTTGAATTTATGAATAAGGTGGGCTCGTTTAAGCAGGAAGGGGATAAACCGTTTGATCTCAAAGATTATGGACTCGACACCCCAAAGATCTCCATTTCCATGTATACCGACATTCCGGCAAAACCGGATAAAATCCAAGTGATGGGGCCGAAAGATAAATATACGGTATTTGTCGGTCAAAAGCTTGCCGCAGGCGATAACGTATATATAAAACTCGATGCGAGCGATGAGGTGGTGGTCGTGCCGGGAACCCTTCTCGGCAAAGTTACGAAAAATGTCCTTGATTTAAGAAGCAAATGGGTGTTTTCCTTTGACAAGGAGGCGGTAGAGAAGGTAGAAGTGAAGACGGCAGAGTATAACATTGTGTGTAACCGGAAGGGCAATTTCTGGCGAATTTCTGAACCTGTTAACGATTTGGCAGATTTGGAAAAAGTCAAGGATATCTTGAGCAAGCTGAAGAATCTGCAAATTGACCGTAATGATTTTATCACTGAGGAATCGGGTGATTTAGTAAAATTTGGTCTGGATGCCCCCCGTTATACAGTTACGATTACGGAGAAAGGCGTTCCTCAATCTGTCATGTTCGGGCACTCCTTAGACAATAAGGTCTATGTGAAGCGCACGGATGAGCCTACGGTGTTTTTCCTGAAAGATATTATTCTTGCAGACTTGAATAAAAGACCAAATGACCTGAGGGACAGAAAAGTAGTGAGGTTTGAATCGATTGGCACCTACGGTGTAAATAAACTGGAAATTAAAACTCCGAACGATCTCATTGCTATTGAAAAATCTTTAGACCTGGATTGGAAGCTCACAAAGCCAATTAATATTTATGCCGACCAGGATACGGTGAAGAACTTCATTGAAAAAATAAAGACCCTTGAGATAGAAGATTTTATTTCAGATAAGCCAACGGATTTAGCCGCATATGGCTTAAAGAACCCCGTTTTTGAGATTTCCGTTACCAAAGAGGAAAACAAGGAACTGGCTAAATTTTATGTGGGGAACAAGTTGCCTGACGGCACCAAATGTTATGTGAAACGCGTGGGAGAAGACCCGGTATACACTGTACCCACCGCTGAATTCTATGACAGGATCGAGGATCCGCTTCTGAGATTCCGCGACAGGTTGGTAAGCGAGTTTAACAAGGATTTGGTCAAAAAACTGGTGATCGAAAAATCAGACCGCACCTTTGTATGTGATATAACAAACAAAAAAGATGCAGAAGGGCAATTTCAGTGGGAGCTCTCAAAACCTGTTCAAACAACAGCAGACACGAACGCCATAAATCAGATTATATGGGATATGTCTTTTTTGAAGGCAGACAGCTATGTTGTCCAGACCCCTAAGGATCTTAAACCCTATGGACTGAATGATCCAGGAATCAGGGTTTCTGTCACGTATGAAAAGGTTCCGGAGCAAATATCGGAAGAAGAAGACAAGAAAAAGACCGATTCTGCGGTGAAACCCAAGGAACCTTTAGAAAAAGTTGTCGAAACAAGGACGTTGCTTATCGGAAAGAAGCTTAAGGACGGTGATAAGGTGAGCTCGTATGGCATGTTTGCAGACAGCGATCTTGTGTTTGAGCTTTCCTGGCCCAAGATTAAAAATCTGGAGGCTGAATTGGTACCAACCAAAATACTGAATTTTGAGAGAACGGATGTGAAAGAGTTGACGCTGAACTACAATGAAAGAAGCATCTCATTGAAAAAAATAAATAATGTCTGGAAGTTAAAAAATAACGAACAGAAAGAAGTTCAGGGACGGGAGGTGGATTACTTTGTCCGCACTCTGGACGAATTAAAAGGCAGTTACATCGAACAATATAAAGCAACAAACCTGACACAATTCTCGCTGGATAAACCACAGGCAGTGATCACCGTTGGGTTGGAAGGCGGCGATGCCGTGCTTTATCTTGGGAAGAAGAAAGATGCCAGCAGCTATTACGTAAAAAACAAAGATGCTGATTATATTTATGTCGTTGATAAAGACTCGGTTGCTAACCTGATAAAGAAGGAAGAGGATTTTACTACGGCTATTCATGATATAGCGCCGCAAACATCTGTTGATGAAACAAAAGCAATGCCTTCAGGGGCCATTCCGCATGCACCACACGGGATGCCCCCCAAAAGTTCTCCACATGGAGGATTTCATTAAAAGTTCTTAGTGCAGCAAGCCGCAACCAAGCCCCTCTTAAGAAAGGGGTGAAGGGGGTTGTTAAAAAACCTTGCAAAAAAAGAAAAATTTATACGGGAATACTATAGTACAGCAAAGCCGCAAAAAAATCCCTGCTATTGGTAGGGCAAGCGTCCCCGATTGTCATCATGATACCACCCTGAACGATTGAACTACGTCAGAGGATTTAAGGTCGTGAAAAAGGTGCAAAAGCGTGTCTTTATTAAGGACGGCGAAGAAGGAAACGCTCTTATAAGAAAACAAGATGGAAAGGTCATACTAAAACTTATACAATAAGCACAATAAGATTTTTTGGATAAACGGCCTTGAAAAAAATCCCTGTCTTTTTTTCAATAGTTTTGACGCTTGCTTGCATCCCTTTCCTGTTCCATAAGGTATCTGCCCGCGAAACCTCATCGAATCGCAGGACCCCTACGGTTATAGCAGTTGAGAAGGTGGGGCCTGCTGTGGCCAATATCAGCACAGAAAGGCTTATAAGTGTGCGGCACACAGATCCGTATTATGGATCAAGAAGTGAGCTCTTTGACCAATTTTTCAATGATTTTTTTGGCCAGAGCCAGAAACAGATGGTCGAAAGACCGTTAGGCTCCGGCGTCATCATCGACGAAGATGGTTACATCGTCACCAATGAACATGTAATAAGCCGTGCAACAAAGATTAAGGTAAGAATATCGGATGGCAGAGACTTCGAGGCTTCCATGATCAGCTCTGACCCAATCAGCGATCTTGCCGTTTTAAAAATCAATTCACCCACACCGCTTCCCTATGTTAAGATGGGGACATCAAAGGACCTCATGATTGGTGAGTCTGTTATCGCGCTGGGCAACCCCTTTGGTCTGGAAAACTCTATTACAACGGGCGTATTAAGCGCGAAAAACCGTACCATGACCTTTAACAGCGAGTACGGAGACATTAAGTACGAAGGTCTTATTCAGACGGATGCGCTGATTAATCCAGGAAACAGCGGCGGTCCTCTCATCAACATCGACGGGGAACTTATTGGCATTAATGCCGCCATTGTGAATCAGGCGCAGGGTATAGGTTTTGCCATTCCTGTTGATAAAGTAAGACAGACCCTCGTTAAACTTTTCAATTTCAGAGAACTCAATAAAATATGGTTCGGCGCGCAGGTCGAGGAGCAGGATGATAGTTCGAAGGGAATTAAGGTCTCATCGATTGAGCCGGGAAGTCCTGCTGACAAGGCAAAAATCAAAGCAGGGGACTACATTACCAAAATAGACTCGAAAGAAATCCTGGATATCCTTGACTTTGAAAAATACATACTCAAGAAAAACGCCGGTGATAAGATTTATATTAATATTAATCGTAACGGGAATGAGCACAAAGTCGATGTTAAACTGGAAAAGGCGCCGCTTCCTTCCATAGAGAAGCTTGCCTTGGAGAAGCTGGGTTTGTTTGTGCAGGATTTGACCCCGCAACTAGCAAAACAATTAAAGTTGTGGTGGGTAAAGAGCGGGGTATTAATTTCGGGAGTGCAAAAAAATAGCCCAGCCGCAGAAATAGGGATAAAAGAAGGCCATGTAATGGTGTATGTTGGCCAGTATCGGATTAATGACATTGAAGAACTGGGTGCACTGCTGAAAATCATGCAAAAGGGTGACATCTGGGAGATTGGCATCGTCTGGGCTGATAAATTAGGTGAGCACCAAGGCTATGCCAGGATAAAAATCCGATAGACCTACGCCGATTGTTCAATTCTGGTAGACCGTGCCTACGGTAATGGCGCCGTCTTGTTTAAATAATCGTAACTTGCCGACAGTAGCCAGTGGATCTGCCTTTCTTAGGCCGTCTTTTGAGGTATCAAATTTTCGTCAAATTCAAGGGTGTAAGATAGTACTGTTTTTAAATCTATTTTTTTAGAGGCATCCAGAATTTCTATGCCTACTATTTTGTCTCTTGAGTTCCTTTCGATAATTTTCGTGTCTTTCGTATTTTAGTTGATAGACGTTGTCAACAAAATAGTAAACAGCAAATGGAAATCGCTTTAATAGCATACGATGGTATTTCTCAAAATGTAAGGGATGAATACCAGCATTGATAATCAATGAATCTATATCCGAAAAAAGTGAATCCAAAAAATA
>CAZBCT010000025.1:0-34260 GCA_964490485.1 uncultured Candidatus Brocadia sp.
AAATTACTCTTTCTGTAACAACTTAGTATTTTGAAAAATTTTACTAGAAAGCCTTGTTTGCAGGATGTAGGTTCTATTTTAAAATATCCTTTAAGATATTGTCGAGGGGTGATTCTTTTTGATCTTTGGATCCGCTCTGTTGTTTTTTATCTCCCTTTTTGGGTAACCCTATCTTTTCACCTAACTTTTCCAATTCCCTTTTGCCATAATATTTCGCCGTGGCGCTGGTTACATAGGGAATATCAAGGATGGGCGTCGGTTTCCCGATACTTCCAACGATCGTAATCGGCAGAACGATGCGGTTCTCCGGATTACGTAAGGCATTCAGTGGCTCCGCCTTTTTTGCTAATCTCGCAGAATATTCCTCTGAGAGAATAAGCTTCCCTTTCAGGTCTAATTTGTCAGCAGGGCAGTCAATTAACCCGTCTATAAGTGCATCGGTACTTGTTATTTCAACGGTATGTATATTACGCAAGGCAACCCTCTTTAAATTGATTTTGTTACTGGCCATGGAAAAATCACCATCCATGGAATCGAATCGTGTAATCTCCTGTTTCTCCAATTCGCTGCCTTCTTTTTTCAGGAATGCGGATATTCCTTTGATTCCCCCAAGAGATTCCATAACCGTATCCAAAAGGTTCAGATTCATGATTTCACCTTGATTGATTTGAAACGATCCACTGGCATTCATGCCTCCCTTCTGTTTACCATCTCCGGCATTGTTTGCCGCAAAAGACCCGGAAAATGTCCCTTTAAACAGACCCGCGTATTGGGTAAATTTATCAACGGCTTCTGCCATATTTATATTTTTGACTACCGGTTTCACGTTCCATTGCATTTCTTTGGTCTCTACGGTACCATTCATGGAAACATCTCCCTGCAAGATATGAACCTGAAACTGCTGGATGCCAAGAATGTCGTTCTGGTAGTTAAACTGCGCCTGCATCTTTTCAAAAGCAGCGGTCTGAATCTCTCCCGTTTTGACTTCGAGATTACCAGTACCCTTAACCGCATCGTCCTTTTTCACCGCCTGAACTTTCATATCCATGGATTCAAAAAAACTCTTTCCGGTTGCGGCACTCTGGCTTTTGTCAGCAGACTGAGGAAGCTTGAATGCAAGTCTTGGAGATGAGAATTGCACATCTGCCGCGGTGTCTTTCAACGTTCCTTTTACAGAAGTTCGAAGGGTAAAATTTCCCTCAGGTTCGTATTCCTTTAAAGCAGGAACCAGCGATTCCCACCCTTTCAGATGGGTGTCGCCAGTTCCCATCGAAAGATCAAAATGCGGGTCGTTAAAATTTTTCACTTTCCCCGATGCGGTAAGAGACAAGGTATGCAGGGTAATAATGCTTGGATCTAATTGTATGTCCTCACCTGTTTTTTTGGCCTTGAGGGAAATTTGGCACGGAATGAGTCTTGGCTTGCGGAATGTTTCCCCATAGACGAGATCTATGTCCTTTAAATCTGCAGCACAACGAACATCGAGATTGTCAATTGTTCCCTTTAAAAACATTTCCATGCCCAATAAGCCTGAAAATTTCGTATCCTCTGGCAGCATTTCTTTGATGGAAGGGTACAAGGCAATGATACGGTCTGCACTGAAATCTTGTGTCTCAAGGGTAATGTCAATAAAAAGCCGCTTCATATCAAGGGTTTTGCCCAGGGGACCCATCATTCCCTGTATCGTAAAATTCTGTTTTGTCCCGTCCGGAATACGGGCTGACATGGACAAATGGATTGGATTGTCCAAAGACACGTCGGTAAGTTTCATGTCTAACAGGTCTATTGTAGTTGTGGTGGCAGTTCCCTGGCGAGTAAATTCATCGATGAAATCGATTCTGCCCTGATGCAAAGTAAATGTGGACACCGCCAATCCGGCAAAGAGGGAGTTTTCGCCTTTTCCCTCACTTTTCTCATCTTCTCTTTTGTCCTCTTTACCTTCTTTTTGTGCCTCTCTTGTATCTGCGGGTTCTTCCGTTTTATTAGCTTGCGAACCCATCAGGTCGTTGAAATTAAATTCCCCCTTTGCATTTTTTATCAATTGTATGACGGGTTTGTCCAGAATGACTTCCTTGATTTGGATTTCTTTTCTGAGGAGCGGGAGGATTTTTAATTTTACCCGCAAATGTCCCATATTCAGAAAGTCCCCCTTCCCAAACGCCGGGTTTTCTCCAATTCTGAGGCCATCAATTTCTGCCCCCAACCCTTTCACAATGGTAAGCTTTATACCGGCAAAATCAAAGTCTCTTGCCAGATACGGCTTCGCAATCTCAACAATTTTTCCCTTATGCTTGTTTAAATCGATGACGAATGGGGCAATTGCAGCACATATGAAAAGACCTAAAATTACACTTAAAACGATAATAATAATTTTTTTCATACTTTGTACCCTCTATAGATTTTCATGAGACACATATGGTTTTTCTTAAGTAATACAAAATATTTGTAACAAATTAGTTTTTTGAAAAAGTAGGGGCGAAGCATTTGCCAGTTTAGGTATGAGCACATCTATGCCAATTATAGCAAATGCTTCGCCCCTACTCTGCGTGATAAACATCGCTATTATTGGAATTTTTCAAAAAACTAATTTGTTACAAATATTTCCGTGTACTATAGCAGAAGCGGGGCATTTTATCAAGGAAAACAGAAACCCTGAAAAATGAAAATTTTTATCACCCCTGGCTGGAAGGGGTGGATGTAGACATTTCCCCACTACTATAAAAATCGTTAAGCGGAAAATGTCTTTTTAATTGACAGGTGAGTAATTATTATAAATTGCCTCTTTATTAATCATCTGCAATAAATCTATACAAAATTGTTGACTACGCCGAGAATTTCTTTGTATAGTCAATGTAGTTGTAATGATTCTCATAAAGCACAACGAGAGGCATTTTACTCTGCCACATTAATTTACAAGGAGATTTTATGGTGTTCAAATATAGATTTTTAGCATTGTTTATTACGCTGATGCTTTTCGTTAGTTGTGCAACAGTACCCATTACTGGAAGAAAGCAGCTTTCTTTTATACCACAGAGCCAGCTTATTGGCGCCAGTATTGACGCCTATAGCCAGCTATTATCTAAGTCAAAGCTTTCTACCGATACAACCAAGAAGCAGATGGTGGCAGACGTCGGAACCAAAATAGCATCGTCAGCAGAAGAGTTTATGCGTGAAAACGGAATGGAACAAGAAATTGAAACGTATCATTGGGAATTCAACCTCATTGAGGAGGACAAAACGGTAAATGCCTTCTGCATGCCGGGCGGGAAAATTGCCGTTTATACCGGCATACTTCCGGTTACTCAAGATGAAACTGGTCTGGCTGTGGTGATGGGTCATGAAGTGGCTCATGCACTGGCTAACCATGGCGGGGAAAGGATGAGCCAGGCATTGCTTGCACAACTGGGAGCAACTTCTCTGTCAGTAGCGCTCAGCAGCCAACCTGGGATGACCAGGGACTTATTAATGCAGGCATACGGGGTAGGCGCAAATGTGGGAGTTCTCTTACCGTATAGTCGACGTCATGAACTGGAAGCCGACCGTATTGGCCTTATCCTTATGGCAAGGGCTGGTTACGATCCCCGGTTGGCTATTCCGTTCTGGCAAAGGATGGGTAATGTGGGAGGAGAAAGACCGCCAGAATTTTTATCCACTCATCCGGCGCCTGAAAGAAGAATTGAAGATATTCGGACTGAAATGCCCGAAGCGATGAAATATTATAAAGGCCCTTAACTGAGACGTCTGGACAAATTCTTGCGATCATCTCCCGGTAGTGTTGGATAATAGCGAACAACCTTTCTAGGTAAAGGTCACTTCTCCGGTAAATACCTCTGTTGCAGGACCTGTCATATATACGTTGCCATCTTCTGCCCATTCCAGTTCCAGATCACCTCCCGGTAAATGCGCAAGGATTTTGCGCCCGGTCTTTTTGTTCAGGACGCCCGCAACGCATACCGCAGAGGCGCCTGTCCCGCAGGCCATGGTCATCCCGGAACCACGTTCCCAGGTCTTCATGGTGACCTCTTTCTGGTTATGGATTTGGATAAAGTGGACGTTTATCCGTTCCGGGAATACCTGATGACGCTCAATTTCCGGACCATATTTTGAAATATCAAACCTGCCGAGATCATCAACAAAGACAACGCAATGGGGATTCCCCATGGAGACACAGGTAATCCGGAATGATACCTTCTTATCAATGGCCAGGATTTCATCAATCACCTGTGTTTCATTGCCAATCATAGGGATTTCAGATCGCATGAGACCGGGCTTGCCCATATTGACCCTTGCCCTGGACACCAGACCGTTTTCGGTGAAAACCTGGATTGTCTTGACCCCCGCCAGAGTTTCCACGGTGAGCGGATTTTTTTGAGTAATTTTATGATCATACACATATTTCGCAACACAGCGGATACCGTTCCCACACATCTGTGCCTCACTACCATCGGCATTAAAGATACGCATCCGGCAATCAGCCACCGCAGATGGCAGGACAAGGATAAGGCCATCAGACCCTACGCCAAAATGCCTGTCACTGATAATGGGGGCAAGCTTTGCAGGCGCTGCAACCTCTTCTTCGAAACAATTGACATAGATGTAATCGTTGCCAATACCGTGCATTTTTGTAAATTTCATAAGAGTATCCCTCAGTTTTTCAAGTGGTCTCCCACAACCTTTTGCATTCTTTTACGTTATTTATTTTACTGGTAATTTCAAACGATTCAAGCATCAGTTTTTGCTGCAAGCTCTAAACCAATTTTTTAATGCTTTGAAGCAAAGGATAATCGGATGGGAAATTCCCGTGACTTTTCTTGAGAGCCTTGCGAGGAAAAATACCGCTATAAGACCCATAATTATGGCGATAACCACCGGGCTGGTCCCCGATAGCCAGGCCAATAGCTTTACAAGGCCTGACAGAAACGCGATAGGATGCGTGACGAAAGCGATCAAGAGAGAGGCAGCAAGACCGTACTTGATGAATTTCGCGCATCGTGCAAATATTTTTGGCGGCATAAAACGCATAACGAAAAGGCCAGGCTTTCCTTTTCTGGCCAGTTTGAGCCCATCGTCGCCATACATACCAACATACCGAATGACGTCATCTCCGTGCTTCTTTGCAAGGCTGATTACCTCATGCCCGTATTTTGCTATGGTTTGAACACCGCTTGAACCATACTTGGATACGTATGAGATAACATCGTCACCGTAGAAGGCGGATAATTTCATAACATCGTCACCGTAGACTGAACTCAAAAGCATCGCGTCCCTGCCATACTTTTGAATGACCCTGAGACCGTCATCCCCGTAGAGCATAAGGCACCGAACAACCTCATCTCCATATTGACGCGCCAGGGATAAAACCTTGTCGCCGTATTTTTCGATAATTTTCCCGGCATCACCGCCATATTTGGAGACGTATCGAACTACCTCATCTCCATATTGTTGTGCGAGGGGAATGATTTTTCCGTCTGTTACCTGTATCGCCTTAATGCCGTCGTCTCCGTGTTTTGCCACAAATTGAACAACGTCATCTCCGTACGTGGTAACGAGGTCTTCCGTCAAATGGGCCAATCCTTTAAAACCTTTTGTAGTCTTGGCAAGCCGTGCCCCTTGTACCGCAAACTTTGCCCCTTTTGATACACCACTTCCGATGGGTATGAATCCCAGAATATCGAGTCCTGCAAACAATTTGTCCTGCAAGGCAATCTCTTCTTGCCGGATCCATTTTCGACTGACCCTTTCTACATCAGAAACAAAGAAGTTCCGCAATTTATTCGAAATGGTGGTAATTGCCTCTTCCCTGACATTGTTGATATCAAGAATTTCAAATCTGTCCATGAAATCATTTCCCAACTCATAAATAAGGTTGACGGCCTTCCTGGCGTTTTCACGCTGTCCTGATGCATCGCTTCTGACGTTTATTGCAGATGTTTCCGTGCCATACCACCAGGATGATATCCATTCGTAGGCGCTTGTCGTCTTCAGATAGCTATAGAAATGACTGCTAAAATCTTTATTATCATAGAAAAGATAGATGATAGGAATTGTTTGCTTGTGTCCATAGGTCTTTATTATCTGGTAAAAGGTGTCATCGTCGATAAAAAGGCTAAACAAGGTCTTTGCCTTTTCTCCATATTCTTTTATGGCCAGAAGGCCGTCGTCTTGAAATTTTATGACGATATTTAATACCTCTTTGTCGTAAAGCTTTGCAAAACCAATTCCATGCTTTCGCGCCAGGGGGAAGACAATATCTTCCTTTTCATTGGCTAAATTAATTAAGTCCATTCCCCTGTCTTTGTTTTCGCTTATAAGAAAAAAGTTTTCAGGGTCATTGGCAATGTATCTCATTCCCTCATTTCCGAAAGTCTTGTAGAATTCCGCAAGAGCCTTGGAGGAGAAGATGGTGTCAACAGGTATCGTATTCTCCGGGTTGTTATAAAGAAGAAAGATGTCACGGCAGTCGAGGAGAGGATATAAGCTGGCTATTTCTTTGCCGTGTTTTTCGATCAACACGAGCCCTGCAATTTTATACTCTTTCAAAAACTCAAGGACAAAGGTGCCATACTGCTGACAAAGGCGCTCCGCATTGTAGCCGAATTGATCGAACACGTCTTTATGCGTTGCGTGAATAGACTCGTCGTGGCTTCTTTGGGCATTTAAAATTGCATTTGGGATATCTTCTCTGGACTGAGAACCCACATTCTGTGAGGATGCAATGGGTAAGCTGATGATGAAGAGGAGAGGGAAAAACGCAAATATCTTTTTGTTCATGAACAACATTGAAATAGTTCAATAAAATGGCTTTTAGCGAAAGAGTTTAGCACATGGAATAGGGGAATGCAAGTGTCATACGATAAAGAGCCGGCTGGCACAGCATGCCTGAATGCGAACGGACATTGACTTTCGTAGTTCATTGCGTGATAATAATTTTAGCTTGCGAACTACGAAAGAAGGAGGAGACGGTGGGGAATAACGACGAATTACATATCGTAACGGGGGCGTTTGGTTATACGGGCAAATATATAACACAAAAACTCCTGTCTCTGGGAAAAAATGTCCGCACGATTACTGGGCATCCGAACCGTCCCAACCCTTTTGGAGACAAGGTAGCTATTTCCCCATTTAATTTTGATAAGCCGGCTGAATTGGTCAAAAGCTTGCGGGGAGCTGTAACTCTTTACAATACTTACTGGATACGCTTTTCCTACAAACAAGTAACTTTTGACAAGGCTGTTGAAAATACGAAGGTCCTTATTAGAGCGGCAGAAGAAGCCGGTGTACGAAGGATTGTACACATAAGTATCACGAATGCCTCTGAGTCATCACCTTTCCCCTATTTCAGAGGAAAGGGAATTCTGGAAAAGGCTATTTGTCAGTCGAGCATGTCCTATGCTATTATCCGTCCGACCGTCCTCTTTGGGCACGAGGATATCCTTATTAACAACATTGCCTGGCTCCTGCGGCGATTTCCCTTCTTTGCTATTCTTGGGTCCGGTACTTACAAACTGCAACCCGTCTTTGTCGAAGATGTGGCTGAGTTAGCCGTAAAAGCAGGTCAATACGAGGAGAATGTGATTATGGACGCAGTTGGTCCGGAAATTTATGCATTTCATGAAATGGTGCAATTCATTGCTGAAAAAATCCATAGCAAAACGAAATTAATTTATCTTAACCCGGAATTGACGCTTTTCTTTTCAAGATTGATCGGTTACTTCGTTGATGATGTGATATTAACCCGGGATGAAGTCTATGGATTAATGTCGAATCTCTTGATTTCCGGGAACCCTCCAACGGGGAGGACACGACTCAGCGCCTGGTTGGCTGACAATGGAGAGAGTATAGGGGTTAAATATGCCTCTGAGTTGGGACGTCACTATCATTAGTCTCTGGTGATAATGGGGTAAAAGAATTTTTCACCACAAGTGCTTTCGGATGTGTCAAATACTCTATCTCTCTTTTGGTGCCGCATCTATTTCTTTTGTGGTAACAGAGACGAATCTGTTCAGGTTATTAAGGGAATGAGGGAAGGGGAAAAAGATATTTTTGATTATCTTGCTCGACACGAGAGCTTAAAGAAGCAAGGTTCCGTTGAATTGCAGTTGTTTGTCGATCTTCGTTTTTAACTCCTCTTCATCCAGTGCAAAGCCAGGACTGATCTCAATGGAACCAATCACATTCCCATGTGGATCTGTGGGAATAGAAACACCCATACTCCGCAGCCATCGTCCAAACTGATTGATCATGTCCTGCTTTGATGTTGCCGGTGAGTTTTCCCCTTTCATATTTTTTATGGGTGAAAATTCGTCTTCACGAAGCACTTCCATAATCACGCTTTTCTTAACATATCTCAATAGATCAAAAATAAAACGCTCAAATTTAATTGCATTGTTTTGTTTCGAATCAATCATATTACCGTCTTCACCCAAACAAGGCACTTTTTTTATTGCAGCGTGATACGGGAGTGGCTCTCCTTTCTGATATACTCTTTCCAGAAAACTGATATTTATCATATGTACTGCAATATTTCCGGCATGGTATTTCAGCGTACCGTCTTCATTTTTTGCATACATGTCTTTATGGCGGAGTTCGCTGTATTCAATCATCTGTAAGTTTTCATCGACATATACAACAATTCCCACTTTTTCTTCGGGGTTGCATTTTTTAACAATTTTTAATGATATCTCCGCGTCATCTCTCAGATGGTATCCGATGAAAACAGGGTCGGCTATCTTTATTAAAACATTATCAACCTGATGATAGAAAATGTTTTTAATACCGCGGCGCTTCATGTCGTTAAGAATATCTTTTTCCTTAAGAGCCATAAGTATGCCGCCGTGGCCATTGGGGCTCATAATGATATTTGATTTTGAATCCATAAGTACATTTCCCTGTAAGTCAACGACGGGGAGCATGCCTTGTGTAAAAAAAGATACCTCACGGGGGTTCAATCCAAAGAATTTGTGAGCTTCGAAAAAATTTTGCGTTGCGGTATCATTATTCTTACTGGTCATAATGTACCAGGGAATTCTGGTGTTGTATCTTTTTTGAGCTGCAATTATTTTTTCCGCATGGAGTTGGAAAATACTCTTTCTGGCAATTGGTGTGATAGGGAACGTGCCTTTCGGTCCGTTGATCCCCAACCTTGTTCCGTCTCCACCTGCAACCGTAAGAACGGCAACTTCTCCTTTTTGTAAGGAATTCTCACCAACAAGCCCTACCCTATATGCCATCTCCTTTTCGGTATCATTTTTGGGAAATGCAATAATTTGTGGGGGTGTCAGGCTGTCCTGGAATGTCTGCGTGGGATTTAATACTGATTCATCGAAGAGCTTCTTTATAAGGGAAAAATCAATAGTAGATACCTGATCTAAAAGGTTCTTTTTTTCTGAGGGAGTTATTTCATCCCACCATCTGAAGACATGGGTTTGACCGGCTTCAAAGGTTTTTTCAACATAACGTATATAGCCCGGATACTCTTTTTCCAACAGTTCTCTTTTTAGGGTTTTGTTATTTGCCGGAAGATCTATATAGGGTAATTTGGCTGATTTCATAAGCATATTTTCTCATTTCGATTCAATATCTATCTTTTGTGCTACCAGCGGCGTTTTTAATTGGACAGGGTATAAATATCTCATTTTTTATGAAAAGCCAACAAGATCTCATGGAGATCTCTTCATTGTGTGGCTGATTATGTATGAAAAGCTTGTGACGGTACCTGAAAATATCGGCAAAAAAGGTACGTGTTTTATATAATTGTTTACCCTTTGCTGCCTGCTGCGGGAAATGAGTTTGCCATATATATCAAATTTCTGGCATAGTAGCATAATGAATGAGCAAGTTTTGAATAGTTTCAGGGAATTCAGGATGCGGGTTCGTTTCACATCAAGACGAACCAAAAAGTCAATACACCATTTTTCATGCTTGTTGCAAGCGAAACCCTCGTTAATTGCATGTCCTTGCAATTATAGGGAATTTTTCCTGAACGGCAAGAAATTTCCCATTCAACTTATGTAGCCTTTTAAATTTAAACTTGAAATAATTTTGTAATAACAGTAACCTTAGTCATTATTCTACAGTAAAAGGAATTACATGAAAAAAACCGTAATTATTATTTTAGTCGCCGCTTGTTTTATCATAGGAATAGGCACGTTTATATATATTTTTGCAAGACGAGCAACCTCCGATGAGGCGATAAAGAATCGCCTATTAGGTATGATGAAAAATTTCGGAGACACGGAAATTGATGATGTACATATAGATTTTTTAGAAGGAATTTCGATAGAAAACTTTTCGTTTGTCGGCACCTCTGAAGATACACGAGGCAAATCCCTCAGAATTCCCCGGATCGTATTAAAACATGACCCACGAGGTCTTATAAAAGGTCAATTCGTCATTACTAACGCCATTGTTATTGCACCAGAGTTAACGGTTGAAAAGCCAACTGATATTTGGTCTCTCCTGGATACCATTAAGGTAAATTTTGATAGGGTAGCGGTACCACCGTATATGAATATTTTACGACAGGGTGTCGAGATACGAGATTTGAAGATTCATATCAAGGCAGATCCGCAAACATCCAGTCCGGAAATTAAATTGTCGGGCATAGATATCATGTTTTTGCCATACGCAGGATCCTTCAAAAATATTGTCATCAAAGGAAGCATTGATGACACACTTTTAGGGAATTATTCATTTGCGATGAAGCTTTTTCCTGACATCCCTCGTCTCGATATTGAGGCCTGCGCAAATAATGTCATGATGAACGAGGAGTTTTGTGATAGATTCCCATACATAGGCAAGATGTTGTGGGAAGATTATCGGCCTGTGGGAAAAATCAATGCCTCCTGTAATGTCCGTTTTGATAACACGGATAAACAAAAAAAGATGGACTATGTCATCGGTGTCAATCTTAATGGGTTGAAGGCTATGCATAAGTATTTGCCGGTACCGCTGTACGATCTGAATGGCAAGCTGGAATTGAACCCGGCAAAGTTATATTTGAGTGGGATCGCTGCGTATATCAAAACTGGCGGATCTACTTCTCATGCCGAGTTGAATGGAGAGTTTGACCTTAACGGGTCAAAAAAGACCTTTGTCGCAAAGGTAACCAATCTCTTTATAAACCAGGAACTTTTAAAAAAGGTACCTGATATTAGCGAACAAGTGTATTCAAAGATACAGCCGTCTGGCCTGGCAGACGTAACTTTCCAGTATAATGAAGGAGAAAACCAGAAGAGGAATTATTACCTGTGGGTAAATGGCAAAGGCCTGGAGATGAGACTCGCGGATTTTCCCCTGCCTATTTCATCGGTAACTGGGGAGTTCAATCTCACCAATAATATTATGGTGTTCAAAAATGCCAGCGGTTTCATAGAATGCGGGGATCAGTCCATTTTTACTGAAATGAATGGTGTATATGATCTGAAGAGTAGTCGAAAGAGATTTAATTTCCATGCCCCAAATGTATCGATAACAGAGTCTTTTTTAAAAAACCTGCCCAACATGGCGATGGGAGAAAAAATTTGGACACACCTGCAGCCTGCGGGTAAGGTAGGAATCAGTGGTACGTTTCAGGGTTTTCTTGAACAAAAGGATTTCGATTATACCATGGAGATTGAACTCAAGGGTTGTGAGATTCTTGCCGGCATATACAAAATCCCTCTCTGGGGAATGGAAGGAAGACTGGAGCTCAGCAAAGAAGGACTTGTGGGCAAACATATCACTGCCAGGTGTTGCGGCGGGCAGGTAGAAGGGAATCTTTTTTTCAAGACAGATAGTAACCCAAATCAATACGAAGGAGATGTTGCCTTTTCAAGGATTGCACTTGAAGAACTAGCCCGTAAGATTGAAAAAAAGGAAACTACCTTATCGGGTTTACTGTATGGTCATGTCAAATTCCATGGAAGTGGCACAGACCCTAAAGGTTTTTCTGCAGAGGGAAAAGTTAATGTAAATGAAGGATACCTTTCTGAGGTTCCTGTTATCCTGAATATTTTCAACGTTCTCAACCTCAGTTTACCGAAAAAAGAAAGTTTTCATAGTGCAAAGGTAACGTTTGGCATAAAAGACGGTGTTATCCGTATTAGGGAAGGAATGGTTTATAGCGATACGGTTGAACTGAATGGACGTGGGGATATTAATTTTAATGGTGCCACGCACATAGATGTTGCTGCCGGATTCAATAAAGGCTTTTTTTCTCAGCTTCCTATTGTAGGAAAATTTTTCGACTTGATCGTGGGTGGTGTACGAAAACAATTGACGATGGTGGAAATCAAGGGCACGTTTTCAAAACCAGAAATTCATTCGGTGCCTTTTAAACCTTTTACCCGGTCTATCGGAAGTATGTTTGAAATATTGCCAAAACATGAGATAAACACATCCCCGGCAAATGAAAAGAAGGAGGTAAGGGAACTATAATAATCTATGCTGGAACATTTTTTTTCACCGAATGCTGTTGCCGTTGTAGGAGCCTCCCGTGAGACGGGAAAGGTGGGGTATGATGTGCTCAAGAATATGGTTACTTACGGATACGCGGGGAAGGTCTATCCTGTAAATCCCAAGGCAGACAATATTCTGGGAATCAAGACATACCCCAGCCTCAGGGAGATTAACGATACCGTTGATCTTGCCGTGATTGTTCTCCCCGCCCTGCATGTCCTTGAGGTGGTGGATGAATGCCATGCTAAGGGAATTGATTCGATTATTGTCATCAGCGCAGGCTTTAAAGAGAGCGGTATTGAGGGGGCAGCAAGAGAGCGGGAATTACTCCGGAAGATCAAACAGTATTCAATACGCATGCTCGGGCCAAACTGCCTTGGATTGATTGATACAAAATCCGCTCTCAATGTCTCTTTTGCCGCTGATATGCCTGCGCCGGGCAATATTGCATTCATTTCTCAGTCAGGTGCATTGTGTACCTCGGTTTTGGACTGGGCAGTGCAAGAATGCATTGGATTTTCCAAATTTATCAGCATGGGGAACAAAACAGATATTGACGAAATAGACCTCATACAAGTTGTTGAGAGCGATGACCAAACGAAGGTAGTTCTCGGTTATTTGGAAGGGGTAAAAAATGGAACCGTCTTTATGCATACTGCCCGGAAAATTACCAAAAAGAAACCCATGATTATCGTAAAATCAGGAGGTACCGTAGCAGGCGCAAAGGCTGCCTCATCACATACGGGAACGTTGGCCGGCGCTGAAAATGCATTTGATGCTGCATGTAAGCAAGCAGGAATTTTACGGGCAAAGACGGTTGAAGAACTTTTTGACTATGCAAGGATATTCAGCCACCAACCCCTTCCCCAAGGTCCTCGGATCGCAATTGTTACCAATGCGGGAGGGCCCGGAATTATCGCGGCAGATGCGGTAGAACGGTCAACATTGAAAATGGCAACTTTTTCTAAAAACACCCTGGATATCCTCCGTTCTTCTCTACCGGCTATGGCAAACGTATATAACCCTGTCGATGTATTGGGAGACGCAAAGGCAGACCGGTATCAATTGGTTATCGAAAAAGTAATCGAAGACCTGAATGTGGATATGGTGCTTATTATTTTGACACCTCAGGCCATGACGGAAATAGAAAAGACGGCGGAGGTGATAGGCGATATTTCAAATCGCACCGGCAAACCTATCGTAACCTCGTTCATGGGTGGGAAAAGGATTGAAGCCAGCTTAAAGGTCATGTGCCAGAGAAAAGTCCCGAATTATTCATTTCCTGAACGAGCAATATCGGCAGTCGAGGCTATGTACAAATATACCCTTTGGCAAAAAAAACCCGTTCCGGAAACAAAAAAATTAACTGTTGAGAAAGAAAAGGTAGTGTCGGTCTTTGAAAAGGCCAGGCAAGCAGGACGCCAATCCCTGGGTGAAGATGAGGCAAAACAGGTCATTTCGGTCTATGGTTTCAGGATTCCAAAGAGTATTCTCGCCGCCTCGGAAACAGAAGCAGCCCAAGCCGCCGAGGAGATTGGATACCCGGTTGTCGCAAAAATTTCTTCGCCGGATATCCTTCATAAATCTGATTTTGGCGGAGTGCGTGTTGGGATAAAAAACGAGACAGAAGTTCGCAGGTTTTTTTGCGATATTACCCAAAAAGCACGACGGCTTGTGCCTTCGGCAGAGATAAAGGGAATCTTAGTGCAACAGATGATTACCGGAGGCAAGGAAGTAATCCTGGGCATGTCGCGCGACCCACAATTCGGCCCTTTGCTGATGTTTGGGTTGGGTGGCATTTATATAGAGGTGCTCAAGGATGTCACATTCCGGATAGCGCCTATTGGGGTAAATGAAGCGGAAGAGATGGTGCACGAGATCCGGTCGTTTCCACTTTTAACAGGGGTGCGTGGTGAAAAACCCGCAGACATGAGTGCCCTTACTGATAATATTTTAAGACTTTCTCAGTTGGTGACAGATTTTCCTGAGATTATGGAGATGGATATAAATCCGTTGGTGGTATTCCCCGCTGGAGAGGGTGCCATGGCCATAGATGCACGCATAACGATATCGCAGGCTGCAGTGAATTACAATAGAAAAGGGCCGCAGCAATAAAGATTGCTGTTAAAAACTTTCCCGTAACAATTTAGTTTTTTGAAAAAGTAGGGGCGAAGCATTTGCTATAATTGGCATACATGCATTCATACCCAAACTGGCAAATGCTTCGCCCCTACACAGCGCGGTAAACATCGCTATTATTGGAATTTTTCAAAAAACTAAATTGTTACACTTTCCCAAAATCTGTTTTTACCCTGTACTTCATTCTAGAAAAGGGGGTTATTATGATACCCATATTTGTTGCCTCTGTTTCGCCCTTCTCCGGGAAAAACGTCATTTGTCTTGGACTGGGATTACAATTCAAAAAAGACGGATACAAGGTCGGCTATTTTAAACCTGTTGGATTTTCACCGGTTTTTGTTGAAGGGGTGCTTACCGATGAGGATGCCGTTTTCCTTTCGAGGGCGCTGGCGGTCGATGTACCGCTCCAATCCATTTGTCCTGTTGTATTGACGGACGACACCATTAGGCGTCTGATGAGTGGTGAGGAACTCAATATTCGTCAGAAAACTCTGACAGCCTTCAATCTTGCCTCTCAGGAAAAAGACATTATGATTACGCGAGGCTTGGGAAGACTTTCGGGTGGTACGTGTCTGCGTTTTTCAGAATTGGACTTTATTAAAGAATCCGGAGCAAAAGTAATCTTTACCGATAAGTTTCAATCTCATATTGACATGCTTGATGGATTTCTCTATGCATCAAAAATGCTTGGGGAACAATTGTTGGGCGTGGTGTTCAATCTTGTCCCGCCTGCACAATTGAATTACGCACGGGAGACTTTGGTGCCATTTCTCAAACGCAATGGGATTACCACCCTGGGGATTATTCCGAAAGATCCGATCCTGTGCGCCGTACCAATCAGGGAAGTTGCCAGCGTCCTGAACGGGAAAATCCTCTGTTGCGAAGACAAAGCAGATGAATTGATTGAACATTTCATGATCGGTGCAATGAGTGTCGAGAGTGCCTTGAATTATTTCCGAAAGGTCTCAAACAAGGCAGTTATTACCGGAGGTGATCGAAGTGATATTCAACTGGCCGCACTCGAGACTCCCACGAAGTGCCTCATCCTTACGGGTGAATTGTTCCCCAATGCCGCTATTTTGGGACGTGCACAGGAGGTTGGCGTGCCAATTGTGGTGGTTCGGTCTGATACGGCGTCTACCCTCGAGGTTTGCGAAAACCTTTCTGGTTACGTCAGCTTGCATTCCGAGTCTAAGATACAACGAGCCGCAGAGGTGGTGGCACGCGAAATTAATTTTAAGATTCTCTATGACCGATTGGGCTTATCGAAATAAATATTCTTCCGGCAAGGATGATACCGCAACACCTTATAAAACAGACAGCCTAAATCCTGCAAACAAGACGAGGCCTTGTTGCAGGATCAGTCTGGAAATGGTAGACTCTCCGATGGACTTGAAGGTATTTCGAGAATAAAAACACCTAAAAGGAGGTTCGCCTTTTCAATGAAGAACATAGCACAAAACGAGAAAAGAAAACAATCTAGAATTAAGGCAGTGCAAGCTATTGTCCCTGGTGGATCGCCGGGTATCAGGCGCTTTCTTCTCTGAGCGCATGAAGCCCAGGATGATGGTATTGGCGCATAAGTTTATCCCGTCTGGTTCGTTCTTCCCGCCGGACGGGTCTTGCTTTACTGCCGTGAAGACCGGTTATGGGTGCGCCGCTTTTTCTTGTCTCTCCACGGTTCATAAAATTAGAATACGAGAACTATTTTGAAAAAGCCCGTTTAGTTCTTTTCTTTTTTATCCGGAATTACTTGCATTTATTTTGACATAGCCCTGATTTTCTGTTAGTATGCCTTTTGTGTATACTATTTTTTATGATATTTGTCAACTCCATCCAATTTAAAATACTCTTTGTGGATTGACCAAGTATAAATAAAGACATCGCGAAAAGGTAAACCCTGAGCGATCAGGGGGCGCAAAGAAAAGGATCTTTGCCTGTACAGGGAAATGTACAGGAAAACAGAATTAAAGACGTTCCCGCGTATACGGAAATACGCATTGCATAAGACAGCCTTACTGCCAAAGATGTTTTCTATAAATATCTTTGGCAGTAAGGCTTTTTTTGTTCATAAAAAAACTTGATGTTGTGCGCAACAGGTAAAACTGTTCATTGCGGTTTTAAGCACGGCAGAGTATGTATTATCTGCCACATATTATGTTTTATGTGGATAACTTGCGCGGATGTGGAATGAAATGGACAGAAACGATTTTGAAAATTGTGTTCCCAGCTCATGGGTGATTCAAACTTGCAGATTAAACCAAGCGTCTTAGCGTGAACTGCAATAAATCATTCGGAGACGAATGATTTATTGTATAGTTGGTTTTGCTGCGGGAGTGCGTACGCGAGCAATGGAATTGTGGAGTTTGTGAAACGTGTATGGCGTATACGAAGAAGAGGATACGGGTAATCTTTTGGGAAGACCATGCTTTTTTCTCTGGAGAGTTATTGAGATACCTAGAGTCGGTATCAGCGGGATACCTGATTAAGGTAAAGCGGAAGAATCTGGACGGATTGCTTGAAGAGCTGAAATGATTATAGAACCATGGACAGATAAAATACACAACCCTGAAGGGATGAAATAAAATTACCATTACACCGGCATTAAAAATCAATGTCACCCCTGTGGGGTTAACAGGCAAAAATGTTTCAATTGGCTATAATCATGACATCCTTTCAGGATTTGAAAATTGCAAAGACATGTTCTGAATCTGCCTTTTTCTGTATAATCACCCTGATACAGCCAATAAAACAAGGCTTTCTATTGAGATTTTTCAAAATACTAAATTGTTACCTTAATTTTTATCTTTCAAGAATATTATTGAAGGCCGCTTTTCGCATTGCGAAAAGCGTTTGTAGAAATTAGATACGATGTTAATTGCAGACATTCAGTGTCGAGGTTTGGGATCTTTCTTGCTGCTTTTGAAAAAGAAGCACTTGTTTTCCCATTGCATCCGACCGCTTACAGTGCGAAACAGGATGATTTTCAGTCACACCATCATAATAATCTTCAAAGTAATCTATTTAAGCCTTAAATAGATATTTCTATTATGGGTTCACAATCAAAAAAACTCCTAGCTTTTGCTAAGCTGATTTATCAGAGAAGTCCGTTTTGTTTCCGCTGGCTTTTTTCTCCAATTACAATAATATACAGACTCATCTATCGGCTCAATTATAAACTCAGAATTAATGTATGGATTTTATCAGGAACGGAGCCTGCCAAATTACCCCTTACCATTATCTTTGCTGGGATAGAGCATAATAAAAAATATTTTGCAAAGCTGGTCTTAAATAATTTCTGCACCGAAACGTATCTTGGCAAAGCATGGAGGTGGAATTTGATGAAACTAATCAACAAAAGGGCCAGGGATTGTTCTCTGATGGTATTAGAAGTTAATGCAGCTTTTTACCAGGTATTTGGCAATAAGAAAAGTTTCTTTATTCCACGGTGGATTGGTCAAGAAGCAGACATCTCAGTTAATACGCCATCATTTAACAGACATGAAAAACAAATTAACAAACACAACCTGCAATTCGAAATAACCAATGAACGGACTCAGTTCGACAAATTTTATCAAGGTATGTATGTACCTTATATTACTAAAGTTTTTGGGAATACTGCTGTTCTCATGTCCTATTATGAAATGGAAAAAAATTTTAATAACGGTGTTTTACTTTTAATTAAAAGAGATGAAGAATATATAGCAGGAGAAATAATCGTTTATGAGAAAAACGGACCTCGTCTGGCCGGTCTTGGCGTTAAAAACGGCAATACTGATTATTTGAAAGTTGATGTAATGCTTGCTATATACTTCTTTGCAATAAAGTATTTGAGACAAAAGGGGTATAATAAACTGCATTTCGGATCATCAAGAGCCTTTTTAAAAGACGGTGTATTGCAATACAAAAAAAGATGGCGATTGCAGGTCGTGAACGATAAGGACGTTGGGTTTCTGATTAAACCACTCTGCTGGTCAAATGGTGTAAAGGAATTTTTCTTAAAAAATCCTTTCATATACCTTGATCAGGGTGTGTTCTGTGGGGCAATTTTCTTGGAAAAGGATCAATTACGTTCACGTGAAGACGTAGAAAAAATCTATAAGGATTATTACGAAGAAGGGTTATCTAAGGTAAATATCTATCTCTATGGTAATGGCGAAGGAAATATGGGAAATCTCATTCCGCCCGAATTATACAAAAAGATATCTATCTGTTCGGCTGAAAGTTTATTTCAGAGCGGACTTTAATTCGGGTGAGCTTGAGGGAATTTTATGTCTGAGTAGTTTAATTATGTAACAAAAGAAATGAGGAAATAAGGGATGTTTCCCCATTTGTAATGGGGAATAATTTAATCGTATAGACAGAAACCTTTTTGACTTTACCGCTTCACAAGGTTGGTCTGGGATATAAGCGGGCTTGCTGAACAATTTCGGGGACGGCTTCTTCCCATTCCACTGCCATGATGTGAACGCCAGACACACCTTTCGTCTCCCTAACCTGTTCTATGACTTCCAAACATATCCTGATGCCCTCTTCCTTGCCCTTTTTAGCAGCCGAAGCGGCTGTCATACGGTTCATAACCTCATCAGACACATCCATGCCAGGTACATTATGCTTCATATGTTTGGCCATACCAGCAGACTTAAGCGGGGCCACTCCGGCAAGAATAAACGCCTTTTCATGGAGACCCATATCGGTTACCATTTTCATCCACTCCTGAAACTTTTTGACGTTATAAATAATCTGGGTTTGTATGAAATCTGCACCGGCAGCAATCTTTTTGGCAAGTCTTATGGCGCGGAATTTAAAGGGATCGGCAAATGGATTCTCGGCGGCACCGATAAAGAATTTTGGCTCTGATGCCTTTAGGTCTTGCCCGCTCTGAAATTGTTTCCCGTCACGCAGGGTTTTTACCATCTGAATGAGCTGGATTGAATCGATGTCAAAAACCCCCTTTGCCATGGGGTGATCCCCGAATTTCTGATGGTCGCCCGTTAAACATAACAGGTTTTTTGCACCAAGCGCCGCCGCGCCCAGCAAGTCGCTCTGAATGGCAATGCGGTTTCTGTCGCGGCAGGTCATCTGGATGATCGGCTCTAATCCAGCATCGAGGACAATACGGCCAGCGGCAATACTGGACATACGCACCACGGCAGTCTGACAATCGGTAATATTGAAGGCATCCCCATAGCCTCTCAATAAACCAGCCTTTTTTTCTATTACTGCGCGATCCGCGCCACGAGGTGGTCCCAGTTCTGCCGTCACAGCAAACTGACCGTTTCGAAGTATTTTTTCTAAGTGACTTCCCGATTTTGTATCAGGCTTATTTTCTACCATAATTTGATAATAAGAGATATTTTATTTTGGCTATTTATTCAACCACGCATCTTTACTAATTCCTGCTTGTCTCAAAAGCCTCGTTAAAAAACCTACACCAATTTCTGACTCATGCTTATTGGGAAGTATAACTGTCTGAGTCCCTTTCCTCATTTTTGGATGCTTTCCACTGAAGAACGGCCCTTCAAATCCAAGTTCCTTCATCCTTGAAACAAATTTTTGCCATGTTACAGGTTTTAGCTTTTCCATTATGTAACATGTTCTACAATGTTAAGGTCTATACCTTCAATTACAGGTAACTCAAGATTGTTCTTCAATCTGAAGACAATCCATTCTTCCAATGCTTCTCTGAGTTCGTCTCTGCATCTTTCAAGGGTTTTTGCCTTTCCCCATACGCCTTGAAAACCAGCAATCTCTCCCCAGTATGTCCCTTCGTCTTCAATTATTTCATAATGGGCAAGCCCCATTGCCTTTTGAATATACTCTGTTAACATGGTAGTTTCCACCTAGAAAAATAGGACGGTTCTTATTGCTTTTTAATAACCAGGTGTTCAAGGATCATCTTCCTGGGATGGTTTTCCATGCCGGTAGTCCAGTCCTTGGGCGGTACAATCGTTTCCATGGTGGCTAAAAGCTGCTGGGTGTCCAACTGATCGTAGATCTGATGCCACACGCACGGGGTTTCCTGGGAAACCTCGCATTTCCCATTTTGTGAACCGCCACACGGCCCATTCAACAAACTCTTTGCACATCGGCTTACCGGACACAGCCCGCCCGTGTTCCCCAGAATACAATTACCACAGCCCCCACATCGTTCCCAAAAAACGCCCTGTTCAACAGGTCCACCCATAAAGGTGGTATTTAAGCCGGGAAATATCCTGATCCTGCGAAATCTTTCGGCCATGTACTGAACGCCTACGCCACAGGCAATGGAAAGGACGGCATCGCAATCTTTGACAATCTCATGAATATCTCTAATAAATTCCCATTCACACTGCCGGAGCGTGGAATTCTCAACAACTTCAAGGTCTCTGCCTTCCAGTTTTGCAGCGAGCCTGAGTTGTGCCGCAAGCTCTTTGACCTGTTTTTCTCCACCCGTATGGCATATGGTCACACACGATCCACATCCCAGCACACAGACCTTTTTAAACCCGGAAAGCATCTGTTTGATCTCCGGAAACGGTTTTGAAGCAGCGACAATCATTTTCCTAATTCACGAAAGAGTTTTATAGAATTCCTGCAACAGAACAAGGATGGGGTCGCTCCACCTGACCCATCCAACGCATTTGAATTATAGTAAATGCAAAAAGAAGGTGTCAGTGCGAGAGAAGCGAAGCAATCCAAACCGCAGAGATTGCTTCAGGCTATCGCCATCGCAATGACACGTGCATGTATATTTTTTTATTGCATTTACTATGTGATAAATATACAAAGTCACCATGATTGTTTTCTTGGTTCCATATCAACTTGAGGGCTATGATTTAATTATACATTTCTCAGTTCTTCAACCATGTTAAAAGCAATCTCAAGGATTTCTTTGCCATTCTGCGAAGAAATAAAATGGGTCTGAAACCGCCTGGAATCCATTCCCAATCCACTCAAGAGCTGGCTGGTAAATTTTGATCGCCTTTCAAGCCATTCCTGTTCTTCGCAAAAATGGCAGCTATCTCCTTTGCAGGCTGTTACCAATACCCCATGAGCGCCCAACTCAAATGCCCTGAGATATAATGAAGGATCTACTTTACCCAACCCCAGAATGCCTACACGCCTGAAATGAGAAATCAGTAAATCATCAGTTGCGCCTTCCTTTTCCTCTTTATACGCGCCATATTGACAATAAAAATTGACAATAAAGGGTTTTATACCGTGGACAAATTTTTCCTTGAAAACCGCCTCAAGAGCGTCTTTCCCACAATCTTCCAAAGGAGTTTTAAACCCGATTGCCTTTGCAGGACATTCCACAATGCACAAACCACAGGATTGACAATCTCCGTCAATATACGCTGTCGTATTGCCCTTTGCAATCTTCGGCACCTCAAAAGGACATACTCGTACGCAGGTAAGACAGCCAACACAAAGATTATCGTCCACCCGAGCGCCTGCACCGCAGTTCATACATCGCTGGGCCTCTCTTACAGCCACATTCAGGGAGAACCCCAATTCCACCTCATCAAAATTACTCAATCGTTTATCCACAGGCATAGTTGGCATCTCTTGTTTTTGCTCTTTTTTAATAAGGGCAATCTTGGATACAGCCACATCAGGCACGGCAGGTTTATCCGCCCATTTCTCATCTTTGAGCGCCGTATTTCTCAGGGCATTATGAATAGCAATCGCCGCTTTTTTCCCCTGGGCCATGCCTTCGGTCATGGTTCCCCGGCCAAGCACGACATCGCCGCCTGCATAGATACCAGGAACAGAAGTGCTGAAGGTGGTTGGATTTGCAATGATCGTGCCGCTGCGCGCGACTTGTATGCCCTCCTGTCCTCTCAGGAAAGAAAGATTTGATGCTTGTCCTATGGCGATGATAATTGTATCTGCTTCAATAATTGACTCCGATCCTTCGTGGAAGGTCGGGTTAAAGCGTTTTTGTTCATCGAAGACATGTTTCACTTTAAGCGTTTCCAAACCCGTTACTTTCCCATCCTTCCCGATGATGCGTTTTGGGCCAACCGAGTTATAGAGAACCGCCCCTTCATGGATGGCCTCTTCGATTTCAAAATCAGTGGTCGGCATTTCCTTCCGGGATTCGAGACAGGCAATGGACACCTTGTTGGGCTTCAATCGTAAGGCCGTCCGCGCACAGTCCATGGCAACAGCGCCTCCACCAATGACGAGCACATGCTTTCCGATCCTGGCATTTCCGGTAGTATTTACCTCATTCAAAAAGGATACTCCTTTGAGAACGCCATCGAGCTGCACCCCTTCAATGTTCAAGGTGCGGCTTTCTAAGAGACCCACACCAAGGAACACCACAGAAAACCCATCTTTCTTCAAACTGTCGAAGGTAATATCTGCTCCAAACGTTGCATGGTATCGAATTTCTACCCCTAATTTTTTAATAATATCGACGTCGTTATCAATGGATGCTCTTGGGAGACGATACGTTGGAACACCCATTCGGAGCATGCCTCCAGGGGTTGCATTTGATTCAAATATGGTACATGAATACCCTAAAAGGGCCAAATCATTTGCTGCGGCAAGGCCGGCAGGACCTGCACCAATAATGGCGATTTTTTCAGGGTATCGCCCGGAAATGGGTCTCCCGGGTTCTTCAGAAAAATTATCACCGAGAAAACGCTTGAGCCATGCGATTGCAATTGGGGCATCCGTGCTATTCCTTCGGCATTTTGTTTCACACGGATGAGTGCAGATACGGCCACATGCTGCCGGCAAAGGATTTCTCTCTCTCACCAGCCGAAATGCCTCATTGAAACGTCCTCGGGCTATGAGTTGGACATAATCACGGGCATCTTGCCGTATAGGACAGGCAAAGATACACGGCGCCTCTTCGTCTGTTTTTTTGTCAGATACTGTACAGGCACTCGTTACGGTCATAGTAAATGCTTTGATTGATCTTAGGATTCAAAACTTATTTTTCTTATTCACGCTCTATAGGGAAATGGATAATTGCCCTGAAAAGGCAAGAGCTGGTTTTTATCTTTTCCTTCTAAACCTCTTGACTCTTTGCGGAAAAATTCTCTTATTCTCCCATGACTTTTATAATCACCCGCTTGCTGCGCTGGCCATCGAATTCGGCATAAAACACCCTCTGCCACTGACCCAGGTCTAATTTCCCTTTTGTTACCGGTATTACCACCTGATGTCCCAGCAGGAGGTTTCTGAGGTGCGCATCGCCATTCACCTCGCCGGTCCTATGATGGTAATAATCATGGCCTTCCGGAATCAATTTGAGCATCCACTCTTCTATATCCCGATGGAGTCCGGGTTCCGCATCGTTAACGAAGATACCCGATGTTATATGCATGGCGGATACTAAAATCATGCCTTCTTGAATGTCGCTCTTCTGCAAGACCCGTTCTATCTCCCGCGTAATGTTGATGAACTCACGACGCTTTTTGGTATTAAATGTCAAGTATTCAGTCAGGAATTTCACAAAAACACCCTCTTTAATCTTGGAAAACATTCAGACCGCTGGCATACCCGGATGCCCATACCTTCCTATCAGTTTCTATTATCAGAAGCCTAATTTTATCAGTAATTCTATGCTATTCAAGGAAATTTCATTATTTTGATGTTGCTGTTTTGAAATGCCAACGATATGGTATCTTGGCTACAAAGGTCTGCCAGACGGATCCCTCTTTAGGTTCACATCATGACTTCGACCGTTTAATAGCAATATGCTTCTTCCAGTGAATATTGTCCGTCTTTGGATAATCAGATCGGTGGTGAACGCCGCGCGACTCCTTACGGTTACGGGCAGAGACCACAATAAGGCGGGAAACGAGCAGCATGTTCTGTAGCTCCCATCCCGTCGGGTTGAAAAATTCTTTGTCCAGCACATAACTGCACCACATTTCAATCATCTCTTCCGCCTCAAGCAAGTGTTTTTCGTCCCGTTCTATTCCGACATCCCTCCACATAAGACTCTTCAGTGAATTTCCGATATCATCCAGATCCAGCCAGCTAATCTTTGATCCGCCGGTAAGCTCTTGAATGGGGTAAGGAAACAACTCCCGTTTTGCCCTTTCAATGGACTTACTGGCTTCTGCCCCGGCAACAGAACCCGCAACCAGCCCTTCAAGCAAAGAATTGCTGCCAAGCCGGTTGGCTCCATGCATTCCGGTACAAGCCACTTCACCGCAAGCGTAAAGTTGTCTGATGGTAGTTCTGGAAAAACGATTAACCTTAACTCCGCCAATCATATAGTGAGCGCTGGGGCGCACCGGAATGAGGTCTTTGGCAATATCAATTCCAAAAGATGCGCAGATCTCCCTGATCCTGGGAAAACGGGCATACAATCGTTCCTTCGGAATATGACGGATATCGATGTACACGTAGGTATGATCGGTTTTCTGCATTTCTTTCAAAATGCTTTGACTGACAACGTCTCGCGGTGCCAACTCAGCCTGGGGATGATATTTTGGCATGAAACGGTCTCCCCTTTTGTTTCTTAAAATACCCCCTTCACCGCGCACCGTCTCCGTGATGAGAAACCGCACGGCCCCGGCAATATAAAGTGTCGTAGGATGAAATTGCACAAACTCCATATCCTGAAGGGTAGCGCCTGCGCGGTAGGCCATTGCCAAGCCATCTCCCGTAGCTACGCCGGGATTCGTTGTCTCGCGGTAGACTTGTCCGCATCCCCCTGTCGCAAGAATTGTTTGTTTCGCCCATATCAACATCTTTCCTTTCTTTGCGTGCCAGGCAATTGCACCGTGGCAAACTTCATCTTCTGTGATCAAATCGATCACGAAGATGTGTTCAAAGATCTTGATATTTTTATTTTCTTTTGCAACCTTAATGAGGGTTTGTTCTATTTCTTTTCCGGTAGAGTCGCCCTGGGCATGAATAATACGAGGAAAGTGGTGACCGCCCTCCTGAGTAAAAATCAAGAGATCGTCTTCTTTGTCAAATGACGCACCCCATCCGATCAATTCATTCACACGCTTAGGACCTTCACTAACAAAGGCTTTTACTATCGCAGCGTCACACAAACCCTGACCAGCATCCACGGTGTCTTTGATATGTTTCGCTGCCGTGTCTCCGGCGGAGAGAACGACCGCCACACCCCCTTGAGCGTAGGCGGTATTATTTTCATCAACCCTTTCCTTGGTAGTAACCAGCACAGTATTGTGCTTTGCTGCCTGTATGGCAGCGCGTAGCCCAGCCACTCCGCTTCCAATCACCAGGACGTCAGTAAAAACGTGTGCCGTAGTACGACTGTCAAAGGAACTAAGGTATCTTTTGGGTTCTGTTTGTTTTTTCACGGAACGAATTCTATCTTTAATAAATTTGTTTGTCAAAGAAAACTACTTCCATGTCATGATTTCACACTTGAATATTCATGAAAATGTTGTAAAATTCACCTCAATCCTCTAAAATGTCAGATTTTACGGTATTCGAAAGCAATATTCCTCTATGAGAACAATAGTTACTGGTGGTGCGGGTTTTATTGGTTCACACCTGTGCGACTATTTGATAGAAAAGGGACATGAAGTTATATGTATCGATAACCTGTTAACCGGAAAAATGGATAATGTTGTCCATTTAATGGGGAATTGCCAGTTCCGCTTTATAAGACACAACGTAAGTGATTACATGTATGTGGACGGACAAGTGGATAATGTATTGCATTTTGCGTCACCAGCCAGTCCTCTTGATTATCTGGAATTTCCTATACAAACATTAAAAGTCGGTTCACTAGGCACGTTGAATAGCCTGGGACTTGCCAAGGCAAAGAAGGCCAGGTTTCTTTTAGCCTCTACCTCTGAAGTATATGGAGATCCGCAGATCCATCCTCAACCAGAGGATTATTGGGGACATGTCAATCCTGTGGGACCGAGGGGGGTTTATGATGAAGCAAAACGATTTGCAGAAGCAATGACTATGGCATATCACCGATACCATGGCATAGATACCAGAATCGTGAGGGTCTTCAATACTTATGGCCCAAGGATGCGCGTGAAGGACGGTCGTGCATTACCTACCTTTATGTGCCAGGCATTGAGAGGTGAGGATATTACCGTATTTGGAAAGGGTTTGCAGACAAGAAGTTTCTGCTATATCTCCGATCTCGTAGAAGGCATCTATCAACTGCTTCTTTCAAATGAGTATGAACCGGTAAATATCGGAAATCCTGAAGAGATACCCATTCAGCAGTTAGCAGAAGAGATACTTACCCTTACCAACAGCAAAAGCAAGATGATCTTTAAGCCCCTCCCTGTTGACGATCCCAAGATCCGGCAACCTGACATTTCTAAAGCAAGAACGATCTTACGCTGGGAACCAAAGATTCCGCGGGCGGAAGGGCTGCGAAAGACATTGGCATATTTCAGGGACGAGTTAACTCGCTGTGGAAAAGACACATGAAAAAAGTAGTTGCCATCTTTGGCAGTCCGCGTGCAGATGGAAACTCTGATATATTGCTCAATCACGCCATAAAGGGAGCAGAGGCGAGCGGCGCTGAGGTGCAAAAGATTGTAATCCGCGACTTACAAATTGCTCCGTGTAATTCTTGCGGTGGTTGTTTTGAAAAGGGTGAGTGTGTTATTCATGACGATATGCAACAAGTGTATTCCCGCTTTGTTGATACCGATGGCATTATGGTAGCTTCTCCTATCTATTTTATGGGTGTAAGCGCTCAGTTGAAATCTCTCATTGACCGATGCCAGGCATTCTGGGCAAGAAAATATATTTTACATCTCCCGGTCAGGGAAGGCGCACGGATGGCGAATGGATTTTTGATCGCAACTGCAGCGCGGAGTTCCGAAGAGGAATTATTTGCCGGTGCAATAAAAACAATAAAGGCCTTTTTTCATGTAGTAGACACAAAATATGTGGGTGATATATTGTGTTGCGGGTTAGAAGAAAAAGGCATGGTATACACGAAACACAACCTATTACAAAAGGCATTTGATGCCGGCAAACAGTTGCTTGCACGGTAACGATTCTTTAGGAAGTAATCTGGTATGAAAAAAGGATACATAAGCGAAAAAGGCGAAGAGAGACAGCGCCGTTGCCCCGGAGAGTCTTACACAATTAACGATTCGGTGTGCAAGGGAAGGCAGCGGGTAAATTATCCTAAATGCAATGTGTGTCTGGAGAGGGTTGAGCCAGGGAGTTTTAGCCGAGCACATACAGAATCCAAACTATCGAGGGATATATTTAAGAGTTATGATATTCGCGGGAAATATCCCTCAGAATTAAACGATACAACAGCTCAGAAGATTGGAACATCCATAGCCCAATTTTTGAAGGAAGAAGATCCGGATGTGAAAAACATTGCTGTGGGAAGGGATATGAGAATTTCTTCTAAATCGCTCGCTAATGCCTTGATAGACGGTTTATGTACGGCCGGTCTCAACGTCATCAATCTGGGTGTTATTTCAACGGAAATGATGTATTTTGCCGTTGGCCATTACCAATACGACGGAGGGGTAATGGTTACTGCCTCCCACAATTCCGCCGAATACAACGGATTCAAAATATGCAGAAAACAGGCCATCCCCGTCAGCCTTGAGACAGGGATCGGCCGTATTTCAAAGCTGACAAGCCAGTACCATCCTCCGCGAGGGGAGCAACTTGGCAAGGTTATCCTGAACGATATTTTTGGAGATTATAAAAAGCACGTCTTAAAATTTGCTGGCAATCTCAGACACCTTCGCATCGTTGTCGACGCTGGAAATGGAATGGCAGGGAAGACAATACCGATCGTTTGCGAAGGACTTCCCGTCGAAATTATTCCCCTCTACTTTGAACTGGACGGGACCTTTCCCAATCATGAGGCCAATCCACTGAAACCTGAAAACATGGTTGATTTACAAAAAAAGGTGCGCGAGACGAGAGCACACCTTGGAGTCGCCTTTGATGGAGATGCTGACCGATGTTTTTTTGTGGACGAAACAGGACGAATCATTGGATGCGATATTATTACGGCACTGATCGCAAGGCAGATTCTCGACCGAGAAAAAGGAGCTACAATTCTCTACGATCTCCGCTCAAGCTGGATTGTTCCTGAAGAAATAAAAGCAGGTGGAGGCATACCATACCGAGAACGTGTCGGCCATGTTTATATGAAGGCAACCCTGCGAGAAAAAAAAGCCCTTTTTGGCGGAGAACTCTCTGGACACTACTACTTTAAAAATAATTACTACTCCGATTCTGGAATGATTGCCTTCCTGATGGTTTTGGAGATTCTGAGCACAAAGCGCGTCCCCTTTTCAAATATTGTATCACCGCTCAAGCGGTATTATTCTACCGGTGAAATAAATTTCGAGGTAGAAGATAAGGATAAAAAAATTGAAGAAATTGCCGGGAAATTTTCAACAGGAAAAATAGATTATCTGGATGGAGTAACCGTGGAGTATCATGACTGGTGGTTCAACGTCAGAAAATCGAATACGGAACCTCTGCTCCGGCTGAATGTAGAAGGAAAAACACCAGAAATCATGGAAAAAGGGAGAAAATTGTTAATCAATATCATTCAAGGCAAAACGGCATGATATGAATATTCTGTTCAACCGGTCATTACCGAAGGGGCATCGGCTCTTGTGAGCAGCGAGTCCGTTGGGAAGCCATCCATAGGTCGCAGCCAGACGCTGGACGACTTTTCAACCCTGAAATTTTTCTTGGGAACTAACTCAGGAGATAAAGGATGATTTCTGTTTACCGTATCATTGATCTCTATTCAAAGATTAGCCTGCTTACGGCTATCACATGGCTATCAGTTTTTACCACCAGCAAACATCAACTGCTTTGGGCAGATCCGCCAGCAGGTGAGGAATCCCTTGGTATTAAGTACAGCAATGGACAATTGTCGGCAAAGCTGAAAAACTCTCCGCTGGAAACGGTATTAAAAGAAGTCATGTCGCAGAGCGGAGCCAGGATATGGTTAAATGACTCAATTGATGGGACTGTTACCATAGAATTCCAGAATTTACCTATCGGGGAGGGGGTTCGAAAGATTTTGAAGGATAAAAATTTTGCCTTTGTTTTCTACCACAGTGATGTGAAGGAAGGAAAACTGTCCATCGTAAATGCTAGTAAATCTAAAGAGATATTTACCATGGTAAAGGAGGAACCTCCCAGAAAACTCTCCCCCAAACCCAAACTGCCCGTCACCCAAAAAGAGAATCAGACAAAGGATCAGTCCTCCCTTGAAACCCTCGCAAAAGACGCTCTGGAAAGTGAAGATTCAGGGAAAAGGGAAGATGCAATTATAGCATTAGGAGAAAGCAAAGACACAAAGGCGATAGAAATCATCTCGAAGGCGCTTGCAAATGACCCTGTTGAGGATGTGCGATTAAGCGCTATTGACGCCTTACTGGATATCGGCGACAAAAGCATTGTCGACCCGCTTTCCATAGCACTTAACGATCGGGATCCTTGGGTGCGTGAAAGTGCCGTTGAAGCATTAGGTGAGGTCGGCAATGAGTCAGCCATTGAGTTTATAAAAAATGCACTCAACGACGAAGATGGCTCTGTCAGAGAACTTGCACAGGAAATACTGGAAGAACTCAATACCAAGAAGTAATTTTTCCAAAAATTTTTGACAGGAATTTTCACTTCTATAAGGCCGTCAGAAAAGACTTAGAAAACAAGATCAACCGCATCCCTTTTCATGGCAAAAATTCTGTTGCCATTTACGGCGTAACAGACTTCATGGAAATGGCCTACCTTGTCATCCAGGACAAAGAATTAGAATTTGTTGCAATTGTTGATAACGAAACAAAGATTCGGATATTTGGCTATCATGTAATTGGTATCGAAGAAATACACAAATATGCCCCCGACTTTCTCCTCGTAACAAAAGAATTGGGTTCTTATACGACAAAGCAAATAGCTGACACCATAAAAATTGTCGATATCAGACTTTAGAAAGATTATGGAAACTTTTTTTAATCCCTCATCAGTAGCAATCGTAGGCGCTACGGAAAAACCAGGCAGCTTGCCGGGTATTATCCTGAAAAACCTCATCGACATGGGTTTTCAGGGCAAGATATATCCGGTAAATCCAAAACACAAGACGGTCTTTGGATTACGATGCTTTTCCTCAATACTGGATATTCCGGACGAAGTGGCGCTAAACGTCATAGCCATTCCCGCGCCGCTGGTTTTGAATGTAGTGCAACAACAGGCACGGAAACGAATTCGTCATGCCATCATTATCAGCGCCGGTTTTCGGGAAATGGGCACGGAAGGTATTGCAATGGAAGAGCGGATCAAGCACGTTGCACGCGAAAATGACATCAGAATCCTTGGGCCTAACTGTTTGGGTGTGCTGGATAATTATTCGAATTTTACCACTTCGTTTCTGTCGTGGGAACGGGTGAGCTACCCGAAAAAAGGCTCTCTATCGATCCTCTCACAAAGCGGCGCCTTCGCTATTGCCTTACTGGACCTGGCATCGCAGGAGGGATTAGGTATAGCAAAGATGGTAAACTATGGAAACAGACTCGACGTCGGGGAGTCTACTCTCTTGCCACTTTTAAGAGACGATATTCATACCAGGGTAATTGCTATTTATATGGAGTCGGTTGATCACGGAAGAAAGTTTATTGCAGAAGCCATGTCCTGTTCCAGGAAAAAACCGATTGTAGCACTCAAGGTTGGAAAGGGTGCCGCTGGTATTGCCGCAGCCAAATCCCACACGGGCGCTATTGCAGGAAACTACGCAATATATAAGGCTGCATTCCTGAAATCCGGAATTATTGAGGCAAACGGCCTGGAGGAATTTATTGATGGCGTCAAGGCCCTTTCCATGCAAAACCCACCTAAAGGGAATCGCATTCTCATTGTCACCAATGGCGGTGGCTTTGGTGTCATTGTGGCCGATCACTGCGCAGAGAACGGACTAGAGGTTCCACTCCCATCGCCGCAGTTAAAGGAGAATCTCCGAAACAAATTATCGGCATTCTATGTCGTAAACAATCCTGTTGATTTAACCGGAAGCGCATGCGATAGGGATTATCACACTGCATTAACTACCGCCATGTTGGAAAGCGATGAATACGATGCGGCCATTATCATACCTCTTATGGCCCCACAAGGTATGACAGAAAAGGTGGTGGAACTCATTGCCGATACGATGAAACGATCGGAAAAGCCTGCCGTTATCTGCACAATGGGCGGAGCATTTACCATGAAGATCAAACAATTATTTGAAAACCGTGAGTTTCCGGTTTATCCCTCTCCCGAACGGAGCGCAAAGGCCATGTCCATGCTCCTGAGAAGGAGGATGTTACAGGAAGCCGCCGGACATTCTCCGTTATAATATTGGTACAAAGATACACGGTGTAGCTCTATTCTTCTATTGCCGAAAAAAAATTAAAAAAAGCAATAGGTTGATTTTTTCTTGACATCAACTATTTTTTTTTGATACACACCGGCGGGATTAAACTTAAAAATACTGTTTATTGATTGACCGTGCAAATAAATACATTGCGAAAGAGGTATACGTGAGCGATTAGGGAGCGCAAAGAAAAGGGTCTTTGGCTGTATACGGAAGTTAAAGCGCAACAACATAAATCAATTCAAGCAAACAACAATAAAATTGTATCTTATTTATTAAAACGATTGTTTAAACAATTGGGAACGTTTTATTTTTGCCAGAAAAGATTGGAGGGATAAAACAATGAGATTCAATTTCAGATTATGTTTGTTAATACTTTGCATGTTCGGAGTGATATGCTTTTCAGTTACAAATGACGCGGCTGCAAGTACCAAAGGGCGTCCGCGAGTAATTAAATACACAAGACTTCCCGGGCTAGGAAGTTTTTCAAATCCCAAAAGAATAGGAACTATTACACGCACTACTATTATTGCCGGATGTCCCCCACTTACGACCGGTAAAGGTTATAATGCGGATTATTTTAGCTTTACCCTGCTTAAAAGTGCTCGTTATGGATCATGGGTAGGTATGAGTGTTCCATTAAATAATACCTTTAGCGCTGTACGCCCGGCTGTACTAACGCGTAGCGGCTATATGATAACTGGAGCTTTCGCAGACGGTTATTGGTACTATAGCAAGGATATTGGGTTATTACGGTATCTAAAGATTTCTCCAATCAACGGATCTACTTATCGATTACCACGAGGGACGTTTCTTTTGAGGGCCGAAAAAACCTCAAAGTATTTATCTGCACCTGAAACGCAATCATATACAGTGTATATTGATATCTAGCCATGCATTAATAAAGCGTAATAATTATTAGTGGTACTGACGTAGAGTCGACAAATGGAACAAAGCAAATGGGTGACCCCATTTGCTTCATTGTCTCTAGCTCCCGCTGTAGTATACCATCTTGTTGCCGATGTTGTAGATCACGTCGTTGATGCCCTGAGGCTCTTCAGTTGACGCACCGCCGACGGCAGAGCCGTTGTCCATAAACGCGGCATACGAATTGAGCTGTGTGTATGGCGTGAACTGTGGCTGATATTGTGTCAGCTCGTCGCTGATTATCTTCAAGTACTGCATCAGCAACTGTTCGAGCATACTAGCACCGGGGGTGGCAGTATCTGGACGACCAGCGCATCTGCCTGTACTAACACGTCCCACTGGATGCCAATGTCCTGTGGTCCGAAAAAGCCGGCCTCAATACAACGATAGATCGTATTGTGAATCAGCCAGGAGTCGTCAACGAAGCCCAGCAGGCCGTTTTGATCGTCGGGTAGTTGGCAAGGCGGAACATTTAGAGAAGGGGTCAAATCCGCGGTTTGTAGTAACATCACTCAAATCGGAGGAGAGAGACGCCAGGAGTCTTTATGAGCAAGAGTGTTGTGCGCGGGGTGAGATGGAAAACAGGATCAAGGAACAGCAGTTACATTTGTTTGCCGACCGGACAAGCAACGAGACGATGCGTGCCAATCAACTGAGGCTGTGGTTCTCATCAGTGGCCTATGTGTTACTCAACGAATTAAGGCGGATAGGGCTTTGTTCAACAGAATTCTCACAAGCACAGCGCAACACAATCCGCACAAAACTGCTCAAGATTGGTGCACAGGTAAAGGTGAGTGTAAGGAGAATAGCAGTTTGTCTGTCCAGTGCTTATCCCTACAAAGAAATCTTTCCGCTCGCTTTTCAAAATATTCGTAAAGCGTATCCAATGCTCTGTTGAGGTTCAGAAAAGATTTGCCCGTGTAGTATGATTGCTAAGCCGGACAGGGTGATACGCCCAAAATACGACTTTTGTTGGTATGTCCCGGTGATGTTATCAATGAAATCTTTAATCTATTCAATTTTATTGCAGAACAACCGAAAAATCAGTCTGATAAAGCAACCTTGTAACGTATCTCGCGGCCTTTTGATATCACGAATTACCCTCGGTGAGAAATGCGGGTTAGTCATTTTGAAAGATTCTACCCCATTTTCCCCTACTAATCCGTTCAACATCAAAATCGTTCCCTTCCATTTCATTCATTTCACATCCGCGCAAATTACCCAACATGCATCCGAAATACGTGGTAGGCGATGCCTACCCGCTAGTGCGCCTGAGAGTGCGCAATGCCAGAGGGGTGAAAGTCCCCTTCAGGGAAAACGCTTTCCGCCCTGTAACCGACCGTAACTGCGTCATCGTGAGATGAGGTGGGGAGCAACGGGAGGTGAAAAGCTAGTCCGTAGGATAACAAACTCGATACGGCCTGTTGTAACGGTGAGCCTGCTAG
>CAZBCT010000026.1:0-31973 GCA_964490485.1 uncultured Candidatus Brocadia sp.
AATCTCCTGTCAAGCATATTTTAAAATATTTTCATTGAATAGTTACGAAGTTTTAGTATAAAGAAATACAGGTGCTTACCATGATTACAAAACAAGGATATCTTTTGCTTTTGTTGATTTTGTTTGCCCTTTTCGAGGGTTGTGCTAAGAGATTCCCTCTGGGCCTGAAAGAAGAACAATGGCAAGCCTTGAGCCCACAACAGCAGGCGGAATACACCACAAAGCAATATCAGATAGATGAAGAAAGAAGAAAAAAACAGGAAGAATACGAGAGGCAAAAGGAAAGAGAAGAAGCCGAGGCGACAAGATTAGAAAAGGAACGCATTTTACAGCTTTATCAAAATGCGCGTTACGGAGATATTATTCAGGTAAATATATCGGGCGGCAGCATTGCCTTTATCGGAGAAAGAAAAGGTTATGAACCCTTGTCCTTCGATCTGGTAAGAGGTGAGAGGAAGAGGCTTCCATTCTACCACCACGATAGACACGTAACATACCAAACAGACATCTGGGTAGCGTATGATAATAATGCCTTTTATTTTGATGTTGGAGATGACCAGAAATATGAACATAGTACAGATAAGATAGTTATTTTGGATAATGGACGCTGGGATGAAGGGAAGACATATCATCCAAAGACACTCGATAAGACCACCTATAGCCAGGTACAGGGTATAAGGGTTTTTATACGTTATAAACCAATGCCCGGTATACAACGGAAAGGGTCGTATCATTATTACCCATCTCAATAAAATGAAGAAATTATTTACACCATTTATTAACAATCAAAATAGGAGGCAGATATGTCAAAAACGATTAGAGCAAAGTTCTCTAAAGGGGTAATTAAGCCTTTAGAAAAAATAGACATTAAAGAAGGGACGGAAATTACGGTTACAATTATAGAGATTCCCAAAAAAGGGGAAGGAGACCCTTTGGACACTACTTTTGGTGGATGGGCTGATACAATTAATTGCGAAGAATTGAAAAGGAATATTTATACTGATCGTCTGATTTCCACAAGACCAGCGGAGAAAATGAAATGCAAGAGATGAGTTTCAGACGTTCATCGGATAAAATCTAGCAAGGCGGAACCACAGATTTCTCAGATTACGCAGACAAAAAGATGCGAATTAATCTTTGGCATTATAAGATTTATTTCATTATCCAAACAGGAGGTATAGAATGCAAGGAACGAGGTATATTCTCAGTGAGTATGTGGAACAAGCTATGGCACAAGCCCTCTACGATAAGCTCGAAGATAGTACATTTTCAGGCCGTATTCCGGTTTGCAAAGGAGTTGTGGCGTTTGGCGCTACATTGCGCCAGTGTGAGGATGAATTACGTTCAACGCTTGAAGATTGGATTTTGGTTGGGTTGAAATTTGGCCATACTTTACCAGTGATTAGAGGTATCGATTTGAATAAGGAGCCAACCCGTGAGCCGATGGACGCCGTGTAAACGGAGAGACTTTGTTCGCCGTTTACGAAAACTCGGTTTTGACGGTCCTTTTTCTGGAACCAGACACCAGTTTATGGTCTATCAACAATACTGTCTAACTATTCCGTCTAATGATGAGTATTCTGTACCTCAACTTCGTATGATGATAAGGGAAGCGGAAGAAATAATAGGTAGTGAAATTGCCGTTGATGAATGGAATCGTTTGTAAAAATAACAAATATATTCCCTTGAATGGGCTTTCAGGTATGCTTATTGTTGAAAGTTATACCAAAAAGTTTAATAGGGTATTCATTTTTTTTATGCGAATTGTTGGCTTGTTTCGTAATTATTGTACCTCCGTGCCTCTGCGGTTTCAAAGGTTTTCCCTGTAAAAGTTTTGCCAAGGGGGATGCTTCGAAGTTTACCTTTGCACAATTACAATATGACGGCGTAAGCTGGAATCCCAGGCCTAATGCCGGGAAACGTCTGATGTGGGAACTCATTAAGTGTACCAGCGTTGAAGCGCGTATTGACACTATTGCCGTTCGCGCTGACGATGCAAGCCTCTTTGGGTATCCCTTTGTCTATATGTCGGGTGATCAGGAATTTCTTCCTCTCAGTGATAAAGAGATTGGCAACTTGAGATTGTACCTGGAGTTTGGAGGCACCCTTCTGATTGATGACAGCATTGGAAAAGGGCATAAGGGGTCTTTAATTTCTTAGATAGACTTAAGGGTTAAACAGAAATTTTTTAGAATGGAGAAAATAGTAACAGATTTTGTCATAGATATTTGTATTTTATCTCGTGTACAATAAAAAAATATTCATAAGTATAAAGTTTTTATGTATGTTGTCAGATTAGGTATAGTCACTGCAAAAGGAGTGTTAAGAGATGACGAAAATTATCCATGCAATATATGAACATGGGATATTAAGATCATTAGAACCAATTGAAGGAATAGGGGAAAATACAGAGGTTGAAGTAACTATTGCTGTTAAGCAAAAGGAGTTATCTCCTATCCTAAGATTTGCCGGTATATTGAGCGAAGAAGAGGCAAACAAGATGTTAAGAATAGTGGAAGAAGAGTTTGAAAGGGTAAATCCGGATGAATGGAAAGATTAGTCTCGATACAAATAAGGTAATTAAACTATAGCAGAAGGGTACTCAAGCCTATTCAATCATTATTTCAAAACATATAAGACGTAAGTTTACACGAGATCCCAGAGGGATACGTTACGAGGTTTTTGGACCTTCAGCAGACGGAAGAGAAATTGGAATTATTTGCAGGATTAAAAGTACGGGCAAGCTATTATTAATTACCACATACGCATTGGAGGAATTAAGATGAAATCAACGAGTTATAATTATGGAGAGTGTGAAATTTGTAATACCCCTTTGCAAGAAAAACTCATCAAACAAGATTTTTGGATACGAGACGAGCTTATTATTGTCGAGGATATATCTGCTGGAGTGTGTCCTTAATGTGGAGAAAAAATCGTTAAAGCGGAAGTTGGAAGATGGGTTACAGAATTGATAAAAAATTCTGACAGGATTGTCAATGTGCCAAGAGTCTCTGTCCCTACAATTAAATTTGAAAAGGCGTCCATTATTTAACTGAGGGAAAGGATTCCATTCTACCATCACGGTAAACACATAACAGACTCAACAGACATGCGGGTATGCAAATTAAACCTGTAGATTTTGTTTTGAATATTTGGTATTGTTGTCTGCGAACACCCGGTGTGAAAGTATGGTTGCGTCTGTTACTAAAACTCGAAACAGGCATTTAGCCGTTACCGCTTTTTATAACCTTTGCGCTCTTTGCCTGCCTGTGCGTAGCACGCAGACAGGCGCCTCTGCGGTGAACCATTACATTGAAATAGGATCATAACATTGAACGTTATCATTGCAACAGACTGCGGCAGTACCACCACCAAAGCCATCTTGATTGAAAAAAAGGACGGAGTATATCGGCAGACATATCGGGGCGGAGCGCCCACAACCGTGGAAGCGCCATTCGAAGATGTCACCCGCGGCGTATTAAACGCATTCGCTGAGGTTGAGGAACTTTCAGGTCGTAAAATTTTAGACGGAGAAAAAATCATCACGCCGGCCCGTGGAAATGTCGGGGTAGACATGTATGTTTCCACAAGCAGCGCCGGTGGAGGATTACAGATGATGGTGGCGGGCGCGGTAAAAACGATGACTGCCCAGAGCGCTCAGCGTGCTGCGCTTGGAGCAGGCGCCATTGTGATGGACGTTATTGCTTCCAACGACAAACGATTGCCTCATGAGAAGATCGATCTCATACGGCAATTAAGGCCCGATATCATATTACTCTCCGGCGGGACTGACGGAGGCACCGTTTCTCATGTAGTAGAATTGGCCGAATTTATTGCGGCCGCAAATCCAAAGCCCCGGCTCGGTATGACGTTTGAGCTTCCCGTTGTCTATGCCGGCAACAAAGACGTACAAGAAAAAATAAAAGAAATCCTCGGCAAAAAAACGTCTCTCCACATTACGGAAAATATCAGACCTACGCTTGAAAGGGAAAACCTCACCCCGGCACGACAGGAAATCCAGAAACTTTTTCTTGAACATGTCATGGCCCAGGCCCCCGGCTACAAAAAGCTTATGTCATGGACCGGGGCGCCCATTATGCCTACGCCGGCGGCGGAGGGGCTTATTATGCAGGCAATCGCAAGAAAACAGCAGATCAACGTAATTGGTATTGACATAGGCGGCGCTACGACGAATATTTTTTCCGTGTACGGCGCGGTATTCAATCGTACCGTGAGTGCAAACCTTGGAATGAGTTATAGTATCTCGAATGTGTTAGTCGAAGCAGGGCTCGAAAATATCCTGCGATGGATACCATTTGATATCGATGAATCCGATCTCAGAAACAGGATCAAGAATAAGATGATCCGGCCCACAACGATACCCCAAACCCTCGAAGAACTGAAGATAGAGCAGGCGATATCCCGCGAAGCACTCAGGGTGTCTTTCGAACAACACAAATCCCTGGCAGTAGGACTCAAAGGAGTACAGCGGGAACGCGACATCTCCGAGGCTTTTAAACAGGACGGAGAGGGTGAGACCCTGATAAACATGTTAACCCTGGATCTCCTGGTAGGCAGCGGCGGTGTGCTCTCCAATGCACCGCGCAGATCGCAGGCAATGCTTATGATGACTGACGCCTTACAACCCGAAGGATTTACCAGGATTGCCGTTGACAGCATTTTTATGCTGCCACATTTAGGAGTTCTTGCAACAGTGAATGAGCGGGCGTCCACAGAGGTTTTTGAGAAAGATTGCCTGATTCATCTTGGCACCTGTGTTTCCCTGGCGAAAGGGAGCATGGGAAAACCCGAGGAGAATTGCATCTCGTATAAGATAGCGATGTCCGATGGCAGAAAAATGGAGGAATCTCTTCCGTATGGGCATTTGCGGGTAGTGCCACTGGGAAGCGATCAGGAGGCAGAAATCGAGGTGATGCCCGCAAAAAAATTTGATGTCGGTGCAGGGAAGGGAAAGCCTGTTCTCAAAAAAATTTCCGGTGGAATCGTAGGTGTCGTTATCGATACGCGCGGAAGACCGGTTACCCTGGCAAAAGACAAGGCATCACGGGTAGCGCAGCTTCAACGATGGGCTAAGGCTATTGGCGCCTATCCAGAGTAAAAAAAATCGCAAGTTGCCAGCAACTAACCGGCAGCAATCAGACTGAAGCTATCTGCCGATACCTGATAGCTGAAGGTTTATCTAGAACAGCGAATATTTTTACATTGAAACTTCTTAAAGGCAAATTTCTTATAAAATTCTTAAACCATAATCCATGACCCACGCTTATACCCCAGGACTGCGTATATCGGAAAAGACACAGGTAGTGAGCCATCGTATCCTGCCTTTATCGGGTGACGTTATTGTCAAAAAAGGAGACATCTTGAAGGCGGAGGATGTTGTGGCCAGGACCCATTTGCCTGGTAAGGTACATGCCATTAATGCCGTGAATCGCCTGGGTATTCAACCGAAGGATATCAGGGAATATATGATTAAGAAAGAAGGCGATCCGGTTCAGAAAGATGAAATTATTGCCGAGACCAGGCCGTGGATTAAGATGTTAAAGACCGTCCTGCTCTCCCCCATTACCGGGACCATTGAAACCATATCAAATGTGACCGGACAAGTCCTTTTGCGGGAACCCCCAAAACCAATTCAAGTGTTTGCTTACATAGACGGCACCGTCATAGAAGTCACAGAAAAAGAGGGTGTAGTTACGGAGACGACGGCAACCTTTATTCAGGGTATCTTTGGCGTAGGCGGCGAAACGATAGGTGAACTTGTTGTTGCTGTAGACAACCCTCATGACACACTCACCGCCAATCACATCCAACCCGCGCACAAAGATACGATCCTTGCTGGGGGGGCTTATATTCAGTCCGATGCGATTGACAAGGCGAAGAAGATCGGTGTCAGGGGCATCATCGTTGGCGGGTTTGACGACGAAGATCTTACCAAACTCCTCGGATACAACCTGGGAGTTGCCATTACCGGGTCAGAAGATATTGGTATCACCCTTATTATCACGGAAGGTTTTGGCCGGATACCCATGGCGCAAAAAACCTTTGATCTTTTAAAATCCCGATCGGGCTCTAAAACCTCTATTAACGGCGCCACCCAGATTCGGGCAGGTGTGGTAAGGCCAGAAATTATCATACCCTATTCAGATAAAATATCGGGAGAAGCAGTAGACAAGCCAATCAATAGAGGCATGGAAATAGGAGATCCTGTAAGAGTTATCCGGGTGCCTCATTTTGGAAAGATCGGCAAAATCAAGGCGCTTCCCTTTTCACCCCAAAGTATAGAAACCGAGGCAAAGGTGCGCATTCTTGAGGTTGAATTTCCTGATGGCTCCACAGCCATTGTCCCGCGGGCAAATGTCGAGATGATTGAGAAATAAGCGATAAGATTTATAATCCGACCGCTATCTACGGATTAATTTGGTTAGCTTTCTTTTTGGTTGGGTATTTCTCATAATCAAACCGATGGAAATCAGGGGTATATTTTTAAAGACCTCAATAAGAGTTGCCGTGTCAAGTTTCATAGACATCTTTGGTTCTAAAGCGCTCATTTCGGCCCTTTTGCGATTGGATTGGCAGGGTTCGCGATCCATTCACTCCATGAGCCTGCATATAATCGGGCATCTCCCAAACCTGCATGTTTAAGGGCAAGAAGGTTATGTGCCGCTGTGACCCCTGAGCCACAATAGAAAACCGCACGTTCAGATGGTATATCACCAAGTATCTGATGAAATCGGGTCTTCAAATCTTTCTGTGAAAGAAAGAGACCATCCTCACCTAAATTACCGGCAAAAGGCGCTGATAATGCACCGGGAATATGACCAGCTACGGGATCTATCGTTTCATTCTCGCCGCGATAGCGATCCGCGCTTCGCGAGTCAATTAAGCGGAAATTCTGATTAGGCAATATCTTCACAACGTCTTCGGAGCTAAAGACGAAATCGTTTTGAATTCGGGGGATAAAGCTTCTTTGCGCTCTCGTTTCGGCATTGCTTGTTACCGGGTGGTTATGTTTCAGCCATGATGACCATCCGCCGTTCAGGACGGAGACGGCATGATGACCGACCCATCGTAACATCCACCAAAGCCTGGCCGCAGCCATCGCACCGCCTTTGTCGTCATAGGCTACCACTTGAACATTATCATCTATTCCCCAATTCGATAGTGCCCGAGCAAATGTTTTTGGTTCTGGCAGCGAATGGCGTCCGGTCGTGCCGGGAATACTGTGGCCGGATAAATCTTTGCCTAGATGAGCGTAGATAGCGCCGGGTATATGGGCATGGAGGTAATCCCGGCGACCGCGGTCTATATCATCCAATGAAAAACGGCAGTCGATAATCGCCCAATCAGGGTTGGTAATATGTCTAAAAAGTTCTGAAACGGATATCAGGGTTGTGTAGGACATAAAGATATCTCATGTTGATACTTTTCTGCTTGCCTTATTTTAAATCGAATTCTAGTGTGGTAGTTGTACCTGCCTTAACCTCAATTTGCTTGTTTTCTGCCTTGAACCGCTCATTCCACACCTTTAGAACGTACTTACCCTCCGGCACATTCGCGATAGAAAATTTTCCTTCGCTATCGACCCTTGCAAAGAACGGATTTTGAAGAACCAGGACGTAGGCCAGCATATCGACATGCACATTACACCGGATAGAGGCAATTCCTACTTTGTCAAATGTGAACGGTCTTGTTTCGCCCTTTAGCCATGTCCCCAGGTTGAAGTTATCAGCAACGGCATCCGGAGAATAGACATTATGCTGAACCATATCACTGTTAAGAAAATCGACGGTAGTCCCCTGTAATAAAGGTAATACGTGAGGAATAAAGGCCATGTTTTTCTGGTCTATAACAGCGCGTTCCTTCTGTGGTTCAAAGGTACCCGGCACATGCTCGATATAGACAATGGTATCCTTAAGATATTTAGCCTTTTTGGCCTTGACTGTCCCGTTGATCGAAGCCAAATTTTTTTCTTCTGCAAACGTATGAAAAGTAAAACTTGACACTATATAACATACCACAATAGAAAGAACGATCGGTATCTTCATCAATGCCCGCATATTTCTCATGAAAATCTGCAGAGATAAAAACGTGGATCGTTTGATCATACCACCAGCAAATTCCCGGCTGAGCGTTGGCCTCGATAAGGGCGCCAAACCATCAGACCGAAGTCCATGCCACATCTGAAAATTGAATTTTAAGAACATAAGTGAAAAACCTCCTCTTCAGAAAAGATTATTTTTTATATACCAATTCCAAGAAAAATAACAAGAAATATCCCATCAATAAGGCAAACCAACCAAAGGCCATGATGAATTCCAGGGTGGTAGAAAAAGACATGGAAAAATTCTCAGCGATCATGCTGTAAATATCTTCCAGGGCATCAAGTGTTTTGTTAATATTTGTCTTCCATTTCTCCAGGTGGAGTTTTTTGGTTATCAGATCAAACAACCGGGCAGAATACCAATCTCCAATGAGGTTGATATTGCGTTCGGTAGCTGCAAATTCTAAAATGGATTCCGTCCGTATCTGGATAATTTCACGCAAAGAGCGCCTGATCTCCCTGGATTTGAGCCATGGAATTTTTCTTGCTGTAGTCTTTTGCAAAAGCCGTGCGGCCTTTTCTAATCGGCCTTCTAACTCGTGCTCCAACAGCCTTAATTTCAATAATTGGAGGTTGGCAATCTCGAAGAGTTCGATGTTGCTGGCAAAATCACCGCGCGGGTCGAACACAAAAGCCCCATCCCATTCCACAACGGCTAAATCATCCTGCGAATATTTAATATGGTATTTGAGGGTGGCGCTGATTTCCTCTTCGTCTAAAGGGATACGTTCCGTCTTAAGGAGCCCTGCGATACTCCCTGTATATGCTGAAATAACATCCTCGGGGTCTCCCTCGTAGTCGGATACACAATATACGCTATATTCCTCATCAAAATAAGGATCACCATGATATTCCCATAAAATAGTCCTGCATTCAATAAGGATGCCCCGTTTAATATCAAAGACGCACTCATCAAAGATGTTCTCCAAATCAACAGACGCCTCCACGATGACAATTCCCGGTGGACAAAACTTCACCAGGAAATTGACTTCCCTGGATTCAACAATTCTTTTTTCAACCTTGACCACCCTCTGTGTTGGAATTACGTCAGGATACGACGGAGAACTCTTTACCTTTTTGATACCGACAATTTCTGTCGTATCAATATTGAGATTCGTAATTCCTACCAGAAAAGAGACCAAAGTTCCTTTGACCGCAGAGTTGGCAACCATAGGTTGTCCCTCAACCTCGTAATACCTTAATTTGTAACAATTTAGTTTTTTGAAAAATTCCAATAATAGCGATGTTTACCGCGCCGTGTAGGGGCGAAGCATTTGCTATAATTGGCATACATGCATTCATACTCAAACTGGCAAATGCTTCGCCCCTACTTTTTCAAAAAACTAAAGTGTTACCTTAATTTTAGATTGCGGAATGCGGATTTCGGACGTGTTATTATTTATCCGCAGTCTGCAATCAGAAATCCGAAATGAGACCGCCGGTAACCTGTACCACGTATCAATTTCTAAAACAGTGAATAGTGTCTTTCTAAAATCCCAGTCCATAGTTGGGGTGTTCGGTCAAGATGCCTTTTGATGATCGTCATACATTTTTCTTCCGCTGCTTTTATCGGAAGGTGAGAACGGACTTTTACATGCACCATTTGTGGCTCTGTGATAGGCATTCCGATCTGACTCACCAGATAGCATTCTGCCTCTGAGATATCCCGATCCTTTGTTAGCTCGGCGGATATCTCGCCAGCAACCAGGTTATATAATTTACCCGTATGGGTAACAGGATTTTTCCCTGCTGTAGCTTCGAGGGTCATTGGCCGGTAAGGGGTAATCAAGCCGTTGGCCCTGTTTCCCCTGCCAACCTGACCATCATCCCCACACTCAGCGCTGGTTCCCGTCGCTGTTAAATAGACAATACCCTTTTCATAATTATCCGCGGCATTGAGTGAAATGGAGACTTCACAGCTTGTCAATTTCTTCACAAATGCCCGGATATATTCAAGGAGTTTCGCTTTTATTTGAAAATACGCGTCTTTTGAAATAATAAACTTTGAAATAAAGGCTATCGCAATCGTAAGGCTTATACGGTTTTTGACCCGTATGGCCATAATTTTAATATCCTCGCCAATCATAGGATAGTCTCGTTTTACTTCTGTCGAATTTAAAAATTGTTCGGTTTGATAGACGAGGGATTCTGTTTCCGTCAGAGGCGAAAAACCAACTCCAATCGATGTATCATTTGCCAGTGGAATCGAGCTATCAAAGGTCGCCCGCAGTTCTGCGCTGCCAGTTCTTATTCTTGTTTCTACGATGACATTTTTTTCTGGTTTCAGGAATCTTAATCGTTCATTTAACCATCGGTTCGTGGTTTCTCTGGCAATTTCTTCCAGGGGCACCTTTTCATTACCGACTCTTTCCACTGCCCGGCCAACAATAATCAACTGTATAGGGGTTATCACCTCACCCCCGCCAAAACACACCTCGGAACGGCCACCCACGAGAAGGCATTTGTCGATATTGTGATGGAGTACCCTGCCAAATTTTTTGAGATAATATTGAGAAAATGCAATACTCAACTCTTCAGCAGCACGGTCACACAAGGTATCCGGATGCCCTATACCTTTGCGCTCAACAATCTCAATCATCGATTGGTGAACAGATGCGCCATCTGTTTTTTCGACAATTATTTCCATATCAAGCTGCTATTTACGTAAAAATGGGCATACTACAATCTTTGGGGCTTCTGCGTGAGGCATTTACGGTTTCACTAATTCACGCTCAGGGTATCTAACGCACAAAACCGGGCATGGGGCTGTTCTGACGACCTTTTCAGCCGTACTCCCCAAAAGCGCATGGGAAAGCCCCGTCCGGCCATGGGTAGCAATGGTAATCAGGTCAATATCATATTTCTTGGCAGCTTTCATGATTTCCTGAAAGGGCACCCCCCGTACAATAATATTTTCAACTTTTATCTTTTCCATGAATCGCTTGGGTACTAAGCGATAAATATTCTTTTTTGCTTCCCGTTCCATATCCGTGTAGAGCTTTGATACCGGGAAGGCCACTCCGCCTATTCCAACAGGAATGCTTAGCCTGGGAATTACGTGCAAAATGTACAGTTTGGCGCCACGCTCTGTGGCAAAATCAAGGGCGTATTTTAAAGCATGTTTTGAACAAACAGAAAAATCGGTGGGAAACAGAATTCTTTCGATTTTCATCATAGTATAGACTCCTTAGTAAAAATTGACCGTTATAGTATTACCGTCGCCATTCCACACGCATAAACTTTGCATTTTCGTGTTTTTTATATTCTACTTCACCACTGTAAGCCTTGAACAAGATCGAGCCGATACGCTGCGCCAGTTTCGCAGAGGTAGTATGCACCTCGATCTCGCCTCCCTTTTCATGAATCTTCATGATCCTTTTTAAAGGGTTATACTTCTTTGACCGGGCGTCTTCGTTATGAATAAGATTCATGATCTCCTCTTTGTGTTGTTTCAGAAAGTCGCCTTTCAGCTTCACAACACCGTTCGGAACATTTTCCTTCGTTTTCTTACATGCAGGGCAGATTACCCAGTTTACATTTTTTAAGCCTTTTTTTTCTTTGTACATTTTGGCATCAAGGAACCACTTTTTATTGTGATACACCGAGGTGCAATCTTTACAAATAGCAACTCCCACAAGTCCTTTGCCTTTTGGCGGTAAATACGGATCATTTTCTGAATAGACTTTATCTCTGGTATGCTTTCCAACTTCTCTTGGCACTTTCATACTATTGATTCCTCCTCTCATTCAAAATTGACTAACCTTTCTGCAGGCACTGGACAACGTATTCCAAGTTTTCTAACCTGTCGGGGGTCTTCACTGTTCTTAAAGTACCCTTACTGAAACCTGTTTTTTGATTTCTCAGATTCACGAGACCTGTTCTCTTTACTGGTAAATATGATACCCGATATCGGAAAAGATATTGTCCTTGCCCTCGATATCAGAGAGCCACGCAGCGTCAATTTTATCCGACCGAATATCATCATAAAGTTTTGTAAAACGGAAGAGGTGTTCTTTGGTCCTCTTTATGGCGTATTCTACCATGGCGCCGGTCTTCATGATGAATGCCCAATCGCTGCTTTGCGCCAGCAAGAGTTCCCGCGCAGCCTGGTTGAGCGCCCTGTTCTGCAAAGGATTTTCGTCCTGCTGCGGATAGGTTTTCGCCAATTCAACCATCCGCTCTGCTGCTTTGTGCAGATGAAGGTAAATCCAGTCGTTGCTTTCGTTCAGCCAATACTCGTGATAACCCCTGTATCCCCAACTCGAACGAGACGGTATGGAGACCTGGTTGACCGGATATTTTTCAAGGTATTCCAATGGCGTAATCAGTGAGATCGCCTTTTGGTCAGAGGCAATCTTCCGAAACAGAAAATTGATCCATTGAGGTCCCTCAAACCACCAATGGCCAAAAAGTTCAGCATCATAAGGTGCAACGACGATGGGTTTCCGATCCATTACCGCTGACAGATGTTCTATTTGCTTCTCCCGGTTAAACAGAAAATTTCCTGCATGCTCGGCAGCCTTCTCCATGGCTTTGCGAGGGCAATAAGGCTCTTTTTGATCAGTCTTGCCGGTAATCCGATAATATTTGATACCGATATTGCTCCGCTTGCCATCCCCATGGAGATACGGCCTTACATAATCATAGTCGAGATCAAAACCCACGTCACGATAAAACTCGCGATAGAAAAAATCCCCCGGATACCCTTCCCTGGAGCTCCACACCTGTTTGGAAGATTCCCTGTCCCTGCCGAAAGCAGCTATTCCTGCAGGACTCAGAATGGGGGCGTAAACACCATATTTCGGCCTTGGGGAAGCAAAGAGAATTCCGTGTGTTTCCGTGATAAGAAAGCGTATTCCCGTCTCCTGGAGGATCTTATCGATGTCCGGTTCATAGGCACACTCAGCCAGCCAGATTCCGCCGGGTCGTCTGCCAAAATGTTTCTCATAATGATTTACTGCAACGTGAACCTGGGCTCGCATGGCATTCACATTATGATTCATAAGGGGAAAATAGCCATGAGTAGCCCCGCAGGTAATTATCTCCACATTTCCTGCATCCTGAAATTTTTTAAAGGCGGTAACGAGATTCCGTCGGTATTTTTCCGCAAATATATATCGTGCATTGACAAAATACCCGTGATACATCTGCGCAAGCCGATGAAATTCTGATTGATGTCTCGTTCTCTCAATTTCTTTTTCTGCAAATTCAATCCGTTTTTCAATATAACGAATATAGCGAAATTGTAAAAGGGGATCTGTCAGCATCGAGACCAGCGGCGGTGACATGGACATCGTTACGCGAAAGTTAACGCCGTCTTCGATTAGTTTATTGAAGACATCAATAAGCGGAATGTATGTCTCCGTAATTGCTTCAAAGAGCCAGTCTTCTTCAAGAAATTCGGTATATTCCGGATGGCGGACAAATGGCAGGTGTGCATGCAAAATGAGAGACAAATAGCCCTTTTCCATACCTTATTTTTAAACCGGTGGTGAAACATGCGAAGTCTCAGATGAAGAAACGCCCTCTTTTAGTATTTCCTGCCAACCCTTATGCGCCTTTTCCCTTACAGATTCACTGCTGCCAAATCCCTCCGCGGCGTTTATTTCCTCATACAGCGCCGCAATGCTCATCCACGTTTCATCAACGACCTCTGATACGCCAGCAGGGGGTGTTTTCACCGGGTTCGACCGGGCAATGAGACGAAACGTCCCGTTCGGCGTAAGAAACCCGATATCCGCACAAAACGACCTGTTGGGTTTCCCCGTATGAATATACCAACTTCGCGCCTTCCCAGTTAATTCAATATCAAAGTAGGTATGGGCATTATTTCCGTTAAAGATTACATCGGTGACATCATAAACCCGCAATACCATTTTTGCATTATGCGCCATGCTGCCGAGCGCATTGAGAATATTGCTCAAAACATCTTTCCTGAGTTCCCAGTAGGCAAACAGGCATTCTGGATCCCGTACTATCAGCACCATGCGATTATCTCCATAATCCTCTGGAAGTTCCGGAATTATTGGAGCATACGTCGCCTCTTCCCTTTTCCCCTGCGGCTGTGGCTCTTCCGTTCTGACAAGCGATCCTTCTGATGCTACCGGCCAGGTATCTTCGCCGGTATCTCCCCATTCTTGTTCTTCCCCGCGGTCGGGGGAGGAAATATCCGTTACACCAAAAAACCTGTCCCAAACCAGGCAAAAAAAGCCTTTTATCTTTTTCCAGAGCATCTCACAAAATGCCTTGATGACCTCAATGAGCAGGAAGAATATTTCTTTGAGAATTTTTTTATTCATAACTTTCAACCCTGACAATACGAAAGACCACCTCGTTTTAAACAACCGAAAAACAAAGGCTTAAAAAAACATTTGTCGATTATACCTCAATTAAATATATCTGGTCAATGAAATTCATATGAGAACGGATACGGAAAGGCAACTTGCTGATTTGGAAACTAATCTCTTGACAAACTCCCGCCATTTGGTAATAATCGCAGCGATATACTGTATCAAGGTATCATTGATACTTTAGAAAATAAGGCTCTTATTTTTCATGCCGTTCCAAAAAAACAGACAACCGGAGGCCTTGCAGTTATGATTAAACGAATACTCGTTCCTACTGATGGTTCAGACAATAGTCTCACCGCTGCTGATTACGCTGTAGCCATGGCAGGGCTTTTTAAAGCCAGTATTAAAGGGCTGTTTGTTAAAGACGTCAAGGTATTAACCGGCCCCTTAATCCATGATATCGGGACAAGCATTGGCGGAATGGTCCCTTATGGCACCTTTAACCAAACCATCAGAGAGATGCTGGAATCACAAGCCGATGCGGCGTTGGCTCTGGTAGAAGGGAAATGCAAGCAGGCAGGAGTACCATTTGGTCTGGAGATACGTGAAGGGGTTGTAAGCCACGAAATCGTTAAATCCGCAGAGGACTGTGACCTTATTTCTATGGGGAAGTTGGGCATTCATGCTGCATGGCGTGATGTTTTTTTGGGAACGAATGTTGAATTTGTGGTACGGCAGACTCATAAACCGGTACTTATTAGCCCATCAGAATACAAACCTTTTACCAGGATGCTGATTGCCTACGATGGAAGCATATTTGCGGATAAGGCTCTGAGGAGCGGCGCTGAAATAGCAGTGGCTATGAAGTTGCCGGTAACGGTGGTTTGTGTGGCAGACAAAAAAGACGCAGCTTTGGAACCATTATCAAAGGCAAAGACTTTTCTCGAAAGTTACCAACTTACCGTCAATACCGTTGCAAAAGAAGGAACCGATCATGCAAAAGGCATACTGGAACTCTGTAACGACGAAGACGAAAAATATGATATCCTGGTCATGGGTGCCTATGGCCACTCAAAAATTCGGGAAATGATCCTCGGAAGCACCACGGTAAGAGTCATGAGGTCAACACACTGTCCAATCCTGCTCTATCGTTAGCAACCAGTGATCGTGAGAAATTTTACCGCAAAAGGTTTGACACTCAAACCAGCGGATGCGGAAAATTTTTTAACTGGGAGAAACACCATCGAACACATTCATAGCATAGATTATTATCACGACGAAGATGAGCATGGTCACAAGCACGAGTACCGGTCACATGAACGGAAGCGATTGGTACTCACGAGCATTATAACGGGAAGCATCTTTGTCGTAGAGATTGTTGGGGGGATTATCACCAATAGTCTTGCCCTGATTGGCGATGCAGGCCACATGCTCACCCACCTGTTTGCATTGCTCGTAAGCCTGTTTGCCCTCTATTTTGCCGCAAAGCCCCCCACAGAAAAAAAAACCTATGGCTTCTATCGGTTGGAGATCCTGGCGGCCTTGTTTAACGGCATAACCCTCTTTATGATTACCTTATGGATATTTTACGAGGCCTACCACCGTTTTATACACCCGGAAACCATCTCAAGCGGCAAGATGTTTATTGTAGCCTTGGTGGGTCTGGTTGCCAATATTCTCTGTGTCTTTATTCTAAAAGGGGATGCGCATGAACATGAGCACAGCTTGAATGTCAGGACAGCATTTTTCCATATGTTAGGCGATACCTTTTCTTCTGTAGGTGTCATAATCGGGGCTATTGTTATCTATTACACCAACTGGTTTATAGTCGACCCCATCATCAGTGTCATGATCTGCATACTCATCTTGATCTGGTCTTACAAATTGATAATGGAATCCGTTGATGTTTTGTTAGAAGCAACGCCGAAAGGAATTAATATTGAAAACGTTATCGCCGGTCTCAAACAGATTCCCGGCGTTGATGACGCACATGACATTCATATTTGGACAATCACTTCTGGAATGTATTCCATGAGTGGCCATATTGACACAAAGGACATGATGATCAGTGAGACGACCAAGCTTTCCAAAGAAATCAACCGTGTTCTGGGTGAAAAATTTAAGATCGGTCATACGGTAATTCAGTTCGGATGTGAATGCAAAGTCAATAACGCTCACTATGACCACGAGCATAGATAAATCCATGTAGTTCGCCGCCCATAGGGTAGCTCTTGACACAGGAAAGACGCACTTTTCCATATCTATAACAAGAATCTGTTTTGACAAAAACCAAGAATTCTATCAGTGCTTCGCGGAGAAGGGTGGTTAACGCTGTTTAACCAGCCTTTTGCAGTTCACTCCGAAGAGCGGTTAATTTTAGGCATACATCGTCCGGTAGAAAGTAGTACCCTTTCTTGGGCACGCCACCAATCATGGTGCAACCACATTTCCCCTGCTATGCTTTAGAACGAGAGGTATGTTTGGTGAGGTTTGATTTACTTGACCCGTCTTTGTCTTAAGCGGTTGAAGAAAAAGGGAAGAGTCCACCTCCTTCACCCCCGCCAGCGGGGGACAATCACCCCTTAGACCCTCTTAGAAAGGGCGAAACGCAAATCTCCCCCAAAAAGGTCGACAGCCGCAAACCTTCCCTGGAAAATAGGGAGAAGGAGATTATAAATCAGTTCTTGCTGCGGCAGAAAAAGATATTTTCACATGAAAAGCAAAATACTTATTGTCGATGATGAAAAGCTGATGAGAGTATCCCTTGAAGATAAGTTAATAAAAGAGGGATATGCGGTCATTTCCCTATCGAATGCCATGGAAGGCCTCAGGGCATTGCAATCAGAAAACTTCGACGCGGTAATAAGCGATGTGCGTCTGCCCAGGATGGACGGAGTAGAGTTTCTGAGAGAGATAAAAAAGACATTTCCCGATACCGTGGTTATCATTATGACGGCCTATGGTTCTATTGAAAATGCCGTTATGGCAATGAAAGATGGGGCATACGACTATGTAACAAAACCATTTTCCCTGGAAGAATTGATGATTAAACTCCAGAAGGCGCTCAAACACAAAGATGTGGTTGCGGAGAACCTCTTGCTGAAACAACAGATACTCAGCCAATACGGCTATCATAATATGATAGGAAAGAGCGACGCAATGAAACACGTATTTGAGATTATCAATGCAGTGTCAAATCGGGATACTACGGTGCTTATTCAGGGAGAGAGCGGTACCGGAAAGGAACTTACGGCGGGAGCGATTCATTATACCAGCAACCGAAAGGACGGGCCTTTTATAAAACTTAGTTGCGCTGCCTTGAACAAGGAAATTCTGGAAAGCGAACTTTTTGGGCACGAAAAAGGCGCTTTTACCGGTGCGGTAAAGATGCGTCGGGGGCGTTTTGAACTTGCCGACAGAGGTACGATATTTCTCGACGATGCGGATGACATCCCGTTAGAAATGCAAGTTAAACTGCTGAGAGTGCTTCAGGAAAGAGTATTTGAGCGCGTTGGTGGGGAGGATGCAATCTCCGTCAACGTTCGTGTCATCTGTGCTACCAAAAAGGACCTGAAAAAACTTGTCCAGGAGGGACGTTTTCGTGAGGATCTCTATTACCGTCTCCATGTGGTTATTATTCACCTTCCGCCTTTACGCGAAAGGAGGGAGGACATACCGCTCCTCGTAAACTACTTTATGAAAAAGTATGCTTCACAGCAGCGTGTCGCGGTTCATTCGATATCTCAGGAAGCGCTTCGTGTGTTGTCGGGGTATCACTGGCCCGGGAATATCCGTGAATTGGAAAATGCGATTGAGCATGCCATAGCCTTTTGTACCTCTGATATGATTACGCCGAAAGATCTCCCGGAAAATTTACGGGAAAAAGCGACCCCTTTGGGTTTGTTTTCCCTAGAACTTTCCACGATTGACTCGCTGGACCTGCAAGACACCCTGAGTGAGGCGGAAAGAAAGCTCCTTGTGTGGGCATACCAGAAGACAAGCGGTAACCAGGTTCGCATGTCAGAGATATTACGCATACCGCGTACAACACTTCAAAATAAGCTCGTCAAATATAACATAACCAAAACCAATATTCACGCTACTGAACAGGCATAATGCGGCATAGCTGCAATCCCATCCCAATTTTGCTTTGACACTATTCCTGTTCGGTTATATATTATACACATAAATAGTGTGTAATCAGGAGGTATAATATGATAAGGATAAATGTTATTTTACCAGAAGATACATTGAAAAAAATAGATGCCATCGCAAAAGAAAAAAAGAAAAGCAGGAGTGGTTTTTTACGGGAGGCTGCCGAAAAGCTGATAGACGAATATCAACGGCAAAAAGCAGAGGAAATAAAAAGAGAACGGAGAAGGCGAGCCATGGAAATACAGGATACGTTAAAGAAAAAGGCGGGTAAGTGGGATGGTGTTTCAGAGGTCAGAAAGGGGAGAGACCTACACAAATGAAAAAACTGGTCGTTGATACGTCTGTTGTTGTCAAATGGTTTGGCGAGGATGAGAACGATGCTGAACATGCCAATAAGTTAAGACGTCAGATACTGGAAGGTTTATACGATATAATAGTACCCGATTTGTTGTTCTATGAGCTTGCGAATGCACTGAGACACAATCCAAACTTTACCGCAGAGGATGTTCGGGCAGCATTGGATTCTGTTTTTGATATGGAATTTGACATACGAAAGGTTGATAGTTCTGTAATAGCTGCTGCAATAGCTATAGCCTATAAATGTAACGTTACTGTCTACGATGCATATTTTCTTGCGTTGTCTCAATTAGAAAGGAAACCATTTGTTACGGCAGACTACAAATTCACCGGGCGCATAAAAAGCTTTAAAAACATCGTTCATTTAACGGAAATTTAAAATTTTCTCCCTTCATCCGATAATGTGGCAGCCCCTTTGGGGCGATCCGCTCGAATGCTTTGGTTGGACGTCCTTACTATAGTTTATTGGGTCTTAGGTGGTTCAGCATCTTTCCGACCGCTGGATTTCTTTCCAGAATTATATCATGCAAGTATGTCCCGTATTCCGTTGCCAGTAATCCAACACCTAGCAAGAGACTCCGAAGTATCGTTTCAACTCTATGACTTCAACTCCTTTGGGGATATCCAGCCAGTCATGATGCCAGCAGACAATCACATCGCTGAGTTTTGAAATTGCTTGATCTGAACTCGAACTCGATCCTACACTTCTTTTCTAAATAGCTATTCTCCGGTAGGTGATGCAGTCCGGGAGCTGGGGGCGGATCTCCTCAATTCGGAATTGGAGCCGACGCGCGACGTGTGCGAAGAGGAAGACAACACCGAGTTCATTGGCTGGCGCATATTCCATCGGTGCGTTTTTTAAGGCGACAGGCTTGTCTTTCATTCCATTCGTTGTTCTGTCCAACACTCATTTTTATCTTTATTCTATAATTGTCGGCATCCTATCGCATGACATAGCGGCTGTCAAGCAAAACTCTATAGAACGACTGTGAATACACGAGAATATTGTCGTCGCTATAAGTATTTATTATGTTGATTTCAGATATTTGAACCCAAACTACGTAACAGGAACAGGTTTATCCTTTCTGACAGTCTGTTGACTTTCCATTTCATTTCTGTTAGTTTTACCATGTAATTTCACCAATGAGAATGGAAAACACTGTAATGGTTTACCGGGAAATACGGAAAAATATAATAATGATTTAAGAAAAACAGGAGATTCATATGACAATACAGTGGAGTTTAGTTTCAACAATCGAAAGAGAAGAGAAGATATGTGATTTAGCGCAACAGGAGTTGAAAAACAGGTGTAGAATATTTGAAAATAAATACAATCTTTCTTCAGATGAATTTTATAAACTTTTTCAAGAAGGAAAGATGGGCGATGAAGAAGATTTTTTTGAGTGGAAGGCACTGATTGAAGGAATGAAAGAATGGGCATGCATCAAGAAAAACCTAGAAGGATTAATTAAGTGATAGATGAACATCTTGATGAAATAGAAAAAATAATAAAAGACGATCGTCTGGTAATCTTCTCCGATTTTCAAAGAATTTGTACAAGCCAGAATACAGCATATATCAAGGCAAAAATCAGGTTTATTGATAGTTCTTTCTTGAGCATTTTTCACCATGTTCACGATAAAAATAGTCTGTTCAGTTTTGATTATAGATATCATTACATGGACTCCAAAAATACAATGATATTTCGCTATGATAACGCTCCTCATTATCCAGAGGTTCAATCGTTTCCCCATCATAAACATACCACGGTAGAAATAAAAGAATCCGAAATGCCAAATATCGGAGATATTCTTTCGGAAATTCATCATCATATTATTAAAGGACTATTATCAAAATAATTCTTTTCATCTTGGTTTCTACCTTTAGCATTTCACTTACGGTTACCCCATTTACACTAAAACACCGCCCAATTTCTATGTATCATGATGTTTCTCGGCTTTTGCAGAAGTCGTTACAGGACTTCTTGTAATTTTCTCCATGTTCTCCACACCCTGGGGTTGACTATTAAGAACAAAGTTCCTGCCAGCGAACGGGCGAGATGATGCCCATATTCAGGCACTGCTCTAAGCCTCGTGTTTACAAATGATAACATAAAATTAATTTTTCTCTGGAAACATCTAAGACCTAATCCTGCCAAATTTAACTTGCCACAGGTTCTTAAAAAAAACACAAACAACTTTCTCTAATTTATCTAAGATGCTTATTTTCAATAGTTACGGAACAGTATATTAAAAATTTATCATTCTGGCACTCTCATTGCTCTTCATTAAGAACAGGTCAAGAATATTGTTGTAAAAAGAAAAAATTCTGGAAAGGGGGTGATTCTGGAATAGAGTAAGGAGGTGAGGTAAAAATGTCTTTTTCAATTATTGTTGGTATTATTATTGGATTAGCAATTTTTTATGTAGTCCGGGAGGTTTAAGATGTTTACAAAGACATTAAAATTAGGCTTAGTCACAGCCCTGGGGGTTATAGGGGTAGCGACGACTGGTCAGTTGATGGCGGGGACGCCGCAGGTAGTGGCAACGATCCAGACGGGGCCTGAGTGGGAGCCGCTTCCCAGGGCAGAGCCACTTACGGTGCCGGAGGTGCATTACCGGGTAAAGCACTCACCGTATAAGAGTGAGTTGGTGAGGTATGGGCAGTTCCAGTTCAATGACGCATCATGGGGATTGCAGGGTGAGTATGCCTGCGCGAGCTGTCATTACGAGAGGGGCCAGACGACGGGATTGATCTGGGACCTTGGAGACGAGGGATGGGGAAGCTGGAAGAACACGAAGTATATTCGTGGAGGAAGGTATTTGCCGCCGTTCCGTCATGAGGGGTTTACGGGGCATCCTGATGAAATTGTGGGTGCAACGAGTTCTTTGGACCGGGTGTGCGGAAGAGACCCTGGGTTTGTGTTCCGGAGTGAGAATTTTTCGCCGCTGAGGCTTGAGGCGCTGATTTGCTACATCAGGGCATTGGAGTTCACGGGAAGTCCGTTCAGGAATGCGGATGGTTCATTGACGGATGCGCAGAAGAGGGGCGAGAAGATATTTAATGATCCGAATGTAGGGTGTGTGGAATGTCATCCTGGTGATGCAAGTGATCCGAAGGCTCTTTTTAGCGATGCGCAGACCCACGATGTGGGGACGGGCCGTGTTGGGGTGAAGGGTTTCCGGTCAACGCCTGGTAAGGTATATAATCTGAAGGCATTGGAGGCAGGTGAGGATCCTTACGGTGAGGAGAGTGACACGCCGATCATCGGGCTGGACCTGGTGAAGGAATTTGACACGCCGACTTTAAGGGACATCTATGCATCGGGTACGTATTTCCATGACGGGAGCGCCAGGCTGTTGATAGACACGATCAACAACACGGTAAATGACAAGGACATGCATGGAAGGACGTCACATTTGACTCAGCAGGAGTTGCAGGATTTGGTGGAGTTCATGAAGGCACTGTAAAATTTTTTATTGAATGGCCCGCCTGTATGGGCGGGTCATTCAATCGATTTAAAGCCATTTTGTTAAAATACAATCTTCAATTAGGGAATGCCTGGAGGGACTTCCGGAAGTTACCGCTGATACTATTAACCTTGGCATAAAGGAGGTTGCTATCAACGATTATCAAGGCTGGATCGGGTTTGTCCGACAGATAATCAAGACCCTCGAAGACAACGGGTTTAAAGCTATAGTTCCCTTCGACACAGATTTGCGCGCTATAAGAGTTAGTTTGCTGGATTCTTTGTTTGTAAAATTGGGCTTCTAAGGAGAATTATCAATGGTTTTTTTTCGTTTTTGTACAACAATTATTGGTCTGATCATACTCACATTCTTTTTTGCCTGCTCCGGAACTCTCAACCATCCAGGTGCGTCCACCGCGAGGGCTGCAGATATGCTTGATTCTAATAAAGGGATAGCTTCGCCCAACCCCCGCTTTACGGACAATAGTAATGGCACCGTAACGGACGACCTTACTGGATTGATATGGTTGCAGAATGCCAATGTTGCTGGAGCAAGAACCTGGGCAGATGCTCTGACTGATGTGGAGAACCTGAATAGAGACGGAACAATGAATGGAACTTTTGCTGGTGATAAAAGCAACGGTGGCAGCCACCAAAAGGACTGGCGCCTGCCAAATAGGAATGAGCTGTCAAGCCTGACTGATTCAAGCAACAACAATCCTGCCCTTCCATCCGGTTACTCTGGCTTCTTTAGCAACGTACAGTCGGACGGCTACTGGTCTGGTGATACCCTCAAGGGAGGAATAGCCTATGCGTGGATTGTGAACATGAGCGATCACGGCATCATGGACACTGCCAATAAGACCGAAACTTGCTATGTATGGCCTGTTCGCGCAGGAAAATAGACTCTTTGTTGCTTTGTTTTGAACACATCGAATACATTGTGTGTCATCTGCGAGAAGGCGTTTGCCAATTGGAAAGGATTTGTTGTCTGATTAAGTGAAAGCGGTGTTCTCCGGTTAAGGAATTGCGAATAAGGTAACAATTTAGTTTTTTGAAAATTTCCAATGATAGCAGTGCAGGGGCGAAGCATTTGCTATAATTGGCATAGATGTGTTCATACCCAAGTGGCAAATGCTTCGCCCCTACTTTTTCAAAAAACTAAATTGTTACCGAATAAGAACCATTCTTGTTCTTTAAAATCACCGAGACCTGTCTGCTGACAGGTAGAATTTGGTTCATTTTCGAGCATTCCTTTGTTAAAATTTGAGGAGTACATTTTTTCTTAAGGCGTTTCGATTTAATTTTAATATGAGATATCTCTTTGCGGTCATAACTTTTCTTATGGTATCAAATATTTATTGTCCCGGCGTATTTGCTGATGTTTCGTATGCCGACCTGTTTCTGACGGGAAAGGGCTACAAACCATGCGAGGACGATTGGACAATAAAGCATATCGTGCCTTGTTCTCCGGATGGAAACAGCACACCTGATAATCCACGGTATAAAGAATGGTGTATCGAAACCTTCCATGACGGTGAACAAATCTACGAGGCATATAAGAAAATAGCTTTTGATATTGATTACCGGGCCGAACCACCAAAGACAGATTATTGGCAAACACCAACAGAAACAAAGCAAAGGAAAAAGGGCGATTGTGAAGATTCCGTCTTTCTGTTCTTTTCCGAGCTGTCTGAGTTAGACATAGACGGAGACATCGTATGGGGTTGGGTGGTAAACAAGGACGCTTCCATTGCCTTTGCCCACGTCTGGTATCAATTGTTTGATAAGCGCGGCAAACCTTTTATCGTTGAAGGTTTTTCAAAGGAGTGGAACGGCATCATGCCCGTTGAAATGCTTCCTGGCACGGAAGAACGTATCCAGACCATGGTAATACGACATAGCCAGGTGAATCATTTTGCAGATGAAGCAATCCCGGGGTTTACAGAGTCTTTTGAAGGAGAAGACCTTTCGTGGAGTCTTTATCTTCATAACAACATCGTCGTCAAGGAAATCTGTCAGAAACTGTACGATATGTTTACACGCTACAAGGGTTAGCTGTGACATTATCATAGCGGTGGTGTTTGCGCCGTGGATTGAATAAATTGTCAGGCGGCCTTTTCAATCTCTTTAGCCTCATATTCCTAATATTTATGCACCGTTATTTTTAAGACAAAAAACAGTACCAACTTTATTTATTCTATCTATAAATCGACGGATATAAGAAGTTTCTGGTTCTCCCCAGATTATAGCTATTTGCATTTTTCCCTCACTAATGACTCATTGCTGCATAATCTTTAATATTGGCAAGGCATAACGTAAAAAGCTAACCGGCCACCTGCTTTTTGGCGGTCCGTGTTGAGCGCTTTGTTAGGCAGGAGTTTGGAACCAGCTTGATTTCCAGACGGCAGCCGACCGCCTGAGCATACTTCTTGAGAGTAGTCAGGGATGGAACATGATTGCCTGCAGATTCCAGGCGTGAAACCGCACTCTTTGTCGTTCCCATCAACTCCGCAACCGCTTCCTGAGTGAGACCAAACCTAGAGCGCGCACCAAGCATTTGGCGGGTAAGCGTGTAATCTTCTTTCAATTCCTCGTATGCTTTCCTGAATTTCTTACGCTTCAAGGCTTTTTTGAGGAAAGCCTCATGGTCGTGGGGAACTGGTTTATATTTTACATCAGCCATTCTGCACCTCCTTCATCCTTCTCCGGGCAATGCGCAATTCCTGTTCCGGAGTTTCCCGGGTTTTTTTCACAAAAGCGTGAAGTATCACGACCTTTGACGCGAGGGTAGAAGTATTCGATGGTATAGTTCACAATAATGATGTTGGCATGTTTGCTAACCTTTGTCAAGCATTCTCCAATACAAAACAGAATATCAAAGAATGCTGTGATTTATAAATTATTGATTAATTGACAACGTTCAGGACATCGTTCACAAAAATAATGGTCAGGACATCGTTCAGTAAAAACGCTGAAACCCAGGAAATATCACGATGTCGTGACCAAAAGGTACTGTTTCATCATAATGGGTAATTAAATTCTTCAAGCTGTGTTTTGCCCAATAACAGTTTTAACTTTCGCTCTTTGACATCGATAGTAGCCACAACGTACTCATACTGAGCTTCCGGTGGGACGGTAAACACCTCGCCAAAGATATTCAGTTTGAGGTCGCTACGGATGAAGCGTACGAAATGGTAACGGCCTTCCTTCGGCTTCTTCAAGGGATGTGTCGGTACATTGGTTTTGTTCGGGAAGACCAGTTTATTCTTCGTGCAAGCTAATGCTTTGATCGGGGTTTTTCCCTTGATCTTGCTGTAGCGATAGGTGTTGTTATGTCTGTGCTCAAAGGCAAGCGATTCATGCTGAAGCTCCATCAATGATGTCATCCTAATCTTGCCGAGAAACTTCTGGCGATAATGGTCGTTGAACTTCTCGACCACTCCGTTGCGCCAGGGTTCGGAAGGTGGGATGAACCACAGATTGACTCCGTAGTGGAGACAAAGCCGAATAAGTGGTCCCATACTTCGTGGATGGGCTGGGCTTCCGAAGAAAGCCAGCTCGTTGTCTACTTGAAGATTTTCGGGAATGCCCATACGCTGCCAAATGGCATAAACAGCGGCCAAAACACTTTGTGCTGAACGAGAGCGTATCGGCTCAATCCCACACCTGTTGATCGCCATATCAATGGCATTCAGGCTGTAGAAACGGGTTGTGCCAGTAAGATAACAGGGGCCTACAAAATCAAGCTGATGGGTCTGGTTGGGTTTCATCGCCGGGAGTTCGGGATATTTCTTGCCCTTTGGTTCATAACGACCCGTTCTGCGATGTGTCAACTCACGACGGCGCAAAATACGTCCAATGGTGCTGAGTGAAGGAATCGGTTGTACCTCCATGTCGTTCATCTCCCATTGGATGGCCTGATTGCCGCAGAAAAGCCCCTTGTTGTACAGGCTCAACCGAACCATCTCCACGATGTCTTCTGTCTCAGCAGGCGTGCGGCAGGGGCTGCGAAGCGGTCGCCGGGAATATTCTTCACACCACGCTGGATCATCATGGGTATGCCGTAATAGCCATTTATACAACCATCGTGTTGTTTTACCCAGTGAGGCACAGATACTCTCAGGAGCTTCCCCTGCAAGATACTTCTTTACTGCGATTGCCCGTTCTTTCTGAATCTTTTTCATGAACACCTCCTAAAAAAATGAGGTGTCCATTATAAAGCAGCCTGTGGCTATTCGATTTTCAAAGATCGTTTACTGAACGATGTCCTGACCATTATTTTTGTGAACGATGTCCTGAACGTTGTCAATTAATCCTTTGTAATATGTAATCATCCCTATTTCACAAGTATATTATTTTTCATTGAAATAGGTTTGTAGTTTTTTCAGATTTGATAATTAGGAGAGGAAGATTCTCTATGCAGGGATGTCCATTACAGGAAACAGTGTTATTTTATCAATAACGCAAGTATGAATTAGAAGGTTTTGAGATTAGTATATATTTGCAGAACTGAGCGACACGGGCGGCCCAGCTCCTCCGCATTGGTGACTGACGTGACCCGCCGCGTTCGCTCCAGCGAGCTTGTTAGTCGCCCATTTGTTCATCATCTCATCGCTTTGAAATCCGATCTGTTCTTTGATTGTATCCAGATCAGGAACGCATTGTAGTCTTTAATTCCGTCGGCAACCATCTCCTGTCGGCCCTGTGCCAAACCCTCCGACCAAAGTCTCATGGCCGTGACGAAATGACTAGCCCACATCCGCGCGAGATCCAGACTGCTGGTGGCCAGATAGTCCTCCGGAATTGCACTCGCCAGCTCGTGTGCAGTGCAGGCCATCTTTACAGCGTTTGCGCGTTCCGATTCTAGCGATGGGTCGGTGAGTAATCCCGTGCCCTTTGACGTAAGCAATGCTGCGACCTGCCCGCTCAGTTTGCTGCTGTCTTCGTATCGCTTTAGATTTTCTGATTTCAGTGATCGAGAGAGCGCAGACATAGCGGATCGATGGAACAACCACTCCTCAACGATTCCGTAGCTGTTCCGCCCATCTGATACTCGAACAAAATAGTTCAGGCCAAACAGCAGCACAACGATCCCAATCAGCGCGGCGGCGAGCGCCTTTGAGATACGGGTGAGCATCTTCATTCTGGATATCTCCTATATAATATTGCATAAATAAAGCGACATAATTATTATTGATACGGACGTAAATAACCCATAACCTGAGACGGTTTTTTTCCGGATACTTCGAAACGTTGAAGTTGAGACAGCGTGAAGCTCTTCCTGGGATACAAAGTATCGATTGTGTGTACCGTGAAGACGTGTGTGATGCCATATCCTCTCTAACGCATTGAGCTGGGGAGAGTACGCGGGGAGGTTGTAAACTTCGAGGTATTTTCGGTGATCTGCAAACACGGCTAAACTAACAGACGCGCCGCATTCTAGCGCGTCCTGGTTGAGCCGACTGTTATGTGTGTGTTTCATTGACTACTTTCTCTAACTCTCCAGTACCGGAGGCCATTTCACAATATCCGTGGCTTTTGTACCACTTGATTAATTGGCTTTTCGGATAATCCCGTTCGAACGGTTCTGGATTAACGATCACTTTTCTATATTTGAGAATCTTGGCCATGCTCTCTACTTCCGCTAACAACGTAGAACCATAGCCTTTCTTTCTCAGATTGCGTGGAACAAAAATCTCGTACAACACTAAGTACTCAACATTTGGATTTGCATCAATAGCGACAAATCCTATTTCATTCCCATTTTCTTTAGCCACATAGTGCTTCGTATTCTTTGCTTTTGAGCTTGACATAGCCCTATTTCTTACCTCTTCATTTACCAGATATTCTGGGTTTGTAACATTTTTTAGCATTTGGGGTCTTTACACATAACATCAAAGCTCACCGATGGCAATGGAGTGCTGCGGAAGTACCGTCCGAGTGCAGCGCCATTGTTCGGCCAATGGCTGATAGAGGATACCTATGCATCAGTTATCTCTGTCCCGAGTATCGGCCCGAATGCCTGCGACTCATGAACGTTGCCAGAGTAAGCCTGCTTCGCTTTACAGTGAAGTGCCTCAGCTAATTCTTTGAGATCATCTCTTGCGCGATTGGCAGCGTCTGGCGACACTTTCTTTTCTAGTTCACTTTGATAGAGTGGTGGAAAATACCCCTCTTTGAACTTAACTGGCCTTTCGCCTGCTTCCGGTTTAGGATGCGCCACCATGTCACGCAGTTTGAGGAGGTCTTTTGCCGTTTGAAATGGCCCTTGGGATGGGTCAGGGTCTGGCAAACGGAGGATTTTGGCCAAGAATTGGTACTTACCTAGAGTTCCCTGATAGGGAGTGCGCGAAAAAAATTGCCTCTCGTCTTCCCATACTTCTGGGGCAACGCGGGTTCCCAGCCAATTTAAGTAGCCTTCAAATGCTGCGAAAAACAGGAACATTGCGCCAAGCGAAAAGAACTTTGCATCTTTGTTTGATGACGTGGCAAGCCGCAGATTGCTATTGGCCGCTTCCCATAAGATTCGATGGTTGTACGTCTCAAACGTTTGCTTTTGTACTTTCTTCATAACCGTGCTTCATGAAGCAGAACATTAAGTAGATCGATCCGCATAATATGCGGAATACAAGTTTTTTATCCATGTAACATGCTTTTGATATGATAAATACTATCGGGATAATCACTGCAGACACTGTCACTTGTGCCTCTTTGCACTTGTTATTATGTCGTCTTATACGGATCAGCATAAAATCCTCTTGTTCCATTTGATCCAATGACAATAAGTCGGCTCCGTGCGGCTGTTGTAATGACAAGAGGATGATAATACAAAAATGAAGAAGAATGCAAGCTTTTTTCGTTTTTTCTGGGGAAAGAACGGGGACGAATCGTTCCGGGCTGTCCGGGAATAGGTGTTTTAACAAATTCTTGTATCATAATTTGTACTAATTTTGTGCTAAAATCAATCCAAAAGGTACCTTCACAAGTTATAAATTTCACCATACTTGTTCTTCAAGTATGCAGTAAAAGAATGGGTTTGTAAGGATTCCCCGGTGATTTTATTCGCCAGTTCGTCCAGGATAAATTTGCGGCCGTGGATATGAAGATTTGCGCGCAGCCAATCGAGTAATATATGAAACTCACCTTTCTCAAAAGATCTATCGAGATCGGGAATATCTTTTCTGATTTGATCGAATAATTGCGTCGCGAGAAAATTGCCGAGTGAATACGTGGGAAAGTAACCAAAGCTGCCATGTGCCCAATGAACGTCCTGCAGGACACCCAGCGCATCGTTCGGTGGCGTTATACCGAGATATTCCTGCATCTTTTCGTTCCATGCCTCAGACAGATCGTTTACTGCCAGGCGCTCTTCAAGCAGGGCGTTCTCCAACTCGAAACGCATCATGATATGCAGGTTGTAGGTGACCTCGTCCGCCTCCACGCGAACAAACGAGGGTTTTACGCGGTTTACTGCGCGGTACATCTTTTCGGCATCTGCATTTTTGAACTGATCGGGAAAAACGGCTTTCACGTGCGGCATGAAGAATTTCCAAAAAGGGCGGCTGCGGCCAACGAGATTTTCCCACATTCGTGATTGTGATTCGTGGGTGCCCAGAGATGCGCCATCCGCAAGAGACGTCCGCTCGAGCTCTGGGCGTATTCCCTGGTTATAGAGCGCGTGCCCGGCCTCATGCAGCGTTGCAAAAAAGGCGGCGGGAAAATAATCATGCATGAAGCGTGTGGTGATCCGCACATCGTTCACGGAAAAAGATGTTGTGAACGGGTGAGGCGAACGATCCTGACGTCCGCGCTCGAAATCGTAACCGATCGATCTGGCCACTTCCATGCCAAGATCCCACTGTATTTGCTCATCAAACGTCTGGTATAAAAAGCCATTGTCCACCACATTCAAGCGCGAAGAAATAGCGTGAACAAGTGGTACGATCTCCTGTTTAAGGTTCGCAAAGATGGCCTCTACCTGGGCTGTTTTCATGCCGGGTTCGAATTCGTCGAGCAGCGGGTCGTAGATACGATCCGTATAGCCCAGGCAGCCGGCATAGCGTTTTTTCAAATCAAGATTCCGCTGAAGATAGGGTGCAAAGTCAGAGAATCTGGATTCAGCCTTGGCCTTTCTCCAAGCCTCAAAGGCCTGAGCGCTGGCGTGTGCGATTTCAGAAACAAGCGACGGTGGCACCCGGCGTGCTTTATCGTATTCGCGTTTTGTCACACGAATGAGACTTGCATCGTCTGAATCGTAAGGTAAACTCCTGGCATATGCGTGTAGTTCATCCAGGAGACGTCCAATGGTATCGTCAGTAAACTTTTCGTGTGCAATGTGGCTTAAGGTTGCGAGTTGCTGGGCACGTGCTGCTGCACCACCCGACGGCATATAAGTTTGCTGATCCCACCCGAGTACCGCCGCGGCATTATTGATATCGCTTATTTCGGCCAGTCGTTTCTTTAAATCATTGAGTTTTACTGAAGCAGTACCCATGTATGTTTGATCCATGTGTCTTCAATGCGGGTATTAAATCTGTTGCGCATATCGTTCTCATAATTACCATGAAGCTTCTTCTCCAGAGGTGTTATCGTTGGCAAGTTCTTGTGCTTTTTTAAAATCACCCCTATCGAGAAACGCATCACCACGCATGGTGTAAGGTGTTTCCTGTTTTTTTTGACAGGTACAATTAATGCATCGGCAACGATTGAACAAATTGCGGATAGTCAAAGATACGTATCTTCTTCTCAAAGAGAAAGGAAATATGGTAATATGTTAGTCGTCATGTTAGAATCTGTTTTTTTAGATGATCATCTTCTGTCTCCCGCAATAAGGCAGGGAAATTTGATTACAAGGTACTTTCCCAATTATCATATCAGGATAATGCTCGTGATCCAACAAAATTAGATAATCCTGAACAAAAACCCTTGAGGAGAAATTATGTTTTGGTCTGTAATAGGAACAATTGCTGCAATCTGCACAACCGTAGGGTTTATACCCCAGATAATACGTGGTATTAAAACGAGGGAATTGCGTGACGTTTCTCCCACCATGCTAACGCTTCTCCTGGTGGGGTGTAGTTTATGGTTGACGTATGGAATTCACTTAAAAAACCCAATCATCGCACTGGCAAATGGTTTTACCCTCTCATTTGTCATTACCATTTTATTCTTACGTAGTATCTTTAAGAGAAACAATTCGAAAAGATAGTCCGCTAAACTTACGAAGGGACATTAATCTTATTAGTGAACATCATAATAAATAGGCATAATATTACCACCATGTCATTCCCACGAAAGTGGGAATCTAGAAAAATAGCGTAAAGTACTAGATTCCTGCTTTTGCAGGAATGACAACTTTCTTTAGTCGTTGACTATAATTCACGACAGTTTTCAATGGAATTTACCATGATTCTTTCATAAAATAATGGTAACAATTTAGTTTTTTGAAAAATTCCAATAATAGCGATGTTTACCGCGCCGTGTAGGGGCGAAGCATTTGCTATAATTGGCATACATGCATTCATACCCAAACTGGCAAATGCTTCGCCCCTGCTTTTTCAAAAAACTAAATTGTTAC
>CAZBCT010000027.1:0-31317 GCA_964490485.1 uncultured Candidatus Brocadia sp.
GGTGCGGTAAACATCGTCACTATTGAATTTTTTCAAAAAACTAAATTGTTACAAAGAAATCATCCTACCAAATAGTTGCAAAACTGGATAGAGCGGCTTAATTATAAATGGCGAAAAACATTGTTTGTGAAATGAGAAAACATTTTTCAGTAGGCTGAGTTAAAGTGAAAATACTGAAATACCAGCAACACCAAGAGGAAAATAAGTCGATTGATCCGTTTCTTTCATGTAAACCAGAGCGACATAAGCGTATTCATCCATCTGATAAATATCAGATGAAAAAAGAACCAATTATAAGGGTCGCTAATCGATCAGAAGGCTGGTCTTTTTTAGTACGTGTGACAATCGGGGTAGTCTTGACAGTTCATCTTTTATGTCCTGTTGTTGCGGCTGTATGGCTAATGATTTTTCCCATAGATCACGTGCCTTACTCGGATCCTTTGTTGCCTTATAACAATGGCCCAACAAATTGTAAAGCATTACTGTTTTATCATCTTTTGTATGGGTATTTTCCGACCACAGCGAGTTTATTGTATCGGATGCTTCTTTGGTTTTGAGACATTCTTCCATAATATAAATGGCGTTCTCATATTTTTCTTGTTTATAGTATAGATGACCGAGATTGTAAAATGCCTCCATATCCAAACTGTCTAGTTTAACTGCCATTGAAAAAAAGGTTTCTGCCTGCTTTTCCATGCCAGTTTCCACACAACATTCACCAAGGAGGTTATAAGCCTCAGCATGGCTTTTATCTTTAAGCAATACCTCCCTCAGATAATGCATCGCCCTGGTATACTTCTTTTGCATTTTATAAATAATTCCAAGAAGAAGATTTACTTCGGGAAGAGAAGCATCATTCATGTGTGTATACAGAAGTATGTTCTTCGCCTTTGTATAGTCGTCTTTTTTAATCAAGAGTTTACAAAGATTTATAGCCGATGGTGTGTGTTCCGGTTTTAACCGATGGGACTCTGAAAAGAAAGACACAGCTTCTTTTTCCATATTACTACGGATACAACATATGCCCATAAGGTAATATGTTTCGTAATCCTCTGGATTAGCCAGGACAACTTCCTTCAGATAGGGAAGCGCCGTGCTATATTCCTCGCGTTCCATGTACAAGTAAGCAAGATTATAATGAACTTCCGTCAATGAAAAATCGATTTGCAACGCCTTTTTAAAATTGTCAATTGCTTCTGCATATTTTTTATTTCTGGTATAAAAGATACCCAAATGATTGTACCCTTGCGCATAGTCAGGATTCATCTCCACTGCAGCCTTTAGATAAGGATACGCCACATCCCAGTCTCCTTTTTCTATAGAATTATTTGCAAGGGTAACGTTAGTTTCAAAAGCATCACGATCCTGTATGGTGTTCTGATTGCCTGAGTCTGATTTAAACAAAAAATTTTTATCAATATTTATCATAACCTTTTTCCTTTTTTATTGAAATATTCTCATGAAGAACTTGTATCGTTGTCAATCTTATCTGATGTTTTTTCATTCCTTTTCAATTTTTGAGCGGCTTCCATGAGTGCCTCTTTAGATACCTTTGCAGCCTTCTTGTTTTCTTCCTGAATCTTTTCAAAAATCTCTTCTCGATGAACCTTAACATGCTTTGGCGCAATAATTCCAAGTTTGATCTGTTTGCCCTGACAGTCAATAATGGTAATTTTTATTTCATCACCGATGTTAATACTTTCACCTAACTTCCTTGTTAACACCAACACGATATTATCCTTTCTGAAAATAATACCTTAAGCTCTAAGAAGCGGATGATGTAAACTGTAATAGTCTTCAGTCAATACAAATTGCTTTCCTGTTTTATTTTTCATGTTAATAAATACAGGACCTTTGAGATTTATGGTAACGTCTGAAGGACTGTTGCCCAAAGTGACAGTACAAAATATTTCAACATCTTTCTTGCCTCCCCTGGTCAGAAATGTCAGATCGGTTATGGATTTCATTGGATTGTAATCAGCAAAGAAAGGCATTGGGTTAAGAATTGGAAAGGCAATTAACGGATCTTTTACCGAAATCAGCCATTCAAAGGGAAGGCATTCTTCAACATCGACTACGACAAATTGTTTCAAATCCTCAAAGCCTAATATGCCAGCATCGAAGGTTATAATATTTTCTTTTTTTATGCATAAATTACCAAACTTTTCTGTTGATAAATTTACAACACTCTCTCTTTCCTGCTCTTGTTGCTTTTCTTTCATTTTCAGCATTTTCTGACTCCTATCATAAGATTAAATAATGTAGTTTCGATAAGATAAATCGCAAACAATATACCAATGCTAAACAGCAATATTTATCAGGGAGAAATTAAATCCTATACTATTATACTATTAAGAGTTAGAAGTGTTTTCACGGTTTAATTATTTTGTGAAAAATGGAATTGCTTACATAAAGTAGGAAAAAATATTCCTGGCAGGTATTTACTGTAGATAATTCAGGTACAATTTCTTTACGGAGTGTGATTATTTTTTATACGGCAACTTATTTTAGAAAATCTAGGAGGGTAGGTTGAATAATTCTTGCCCCTGTTTGCAGGGAGGAATGCAGGATATTTTCCTGGTTTTTTAAATCCATAATCAATGATGCTACATCAGCCTCTTCCGTATAGGATATTAATTCTTTTAATGTTATTCGCAGGTTTTCAAGACTCTGCGAAGTTAACTCTAATCTGTTTGTCTTTGCTCCAAAATTGGTGATCTCTGTCGACAAGGCATCCATTGCCGTGTCCAGGCTGTTCCTTAAATTTAAAAAGGCGGAAGAATCAAAGGTACTCGATTCGAGTGCATCTCTCATTGAGATCAACGTTGAAAATAAACCCTTATCCTGAAAGATGGTCCCTCCGGGTACATTTATTTGGATATCGGTATTTGGACCTATTTGATAGTTTATCTTTTCACTATTGCCGGCGTACGATACTGAAGATATCCTCCCATTGCTATCTCTCGTAGCGGAAAATGGCATGGTAGATGTTTCCGTGCCTGCAAAGATGTACCGACCATCATTGTCGGCATTAGTAAATTGTAAAACAGATTCCACTAATTCATTTAACTCACTTGCAATGATCTTTCGTTCGGATTGTCCTAATGTATCATTACTGGCTTGTACGCCAAGTTTTTCGATCTTATTAAGAATATCCTGAATATTTTCGAGAGAGTTGAATGTGTAATTCATTCGTTCTTTAGCAATCTCTGTATTCACCGAAAATTGTTGTAATTTGAGTTCTTCAGTCTTCAATCCAAGAACTTTTCTTGCACCTGAAGGGTCATCTGAGGGACGGTTTATCCGTTTCCCAGAAGACAGTTTTTCCTGTATTTCCTGCATTTTTTTTAAATTGAGGTTTATATTTGACAGGGTTGTACGGCTCATGCTTTCCTGGGTTATTCTAAAAAACATAATTTATTCTCCTTTGGAATTATTATTTACTGATGAGACAACAAATTAGCCAATTGACGTCAGCAAACCCTGTACAAGCCCATCAACGATCGAGATGTATTTTGCAGAAGCTTGATATGCTTGTTGAAATCTTACCAGGTTAACTAATTCTTCATCCGTGGAAACTCCTGATAGTTCATCTCTGCGATTTCTTATACTTGTCTCCAAGTTAGTAAAGTTCTCCTCTGATCTATAGGCATTACTGGTTTCTTCTCCCAATGATGATGCAATCTGATGCAGGTAATTTGCAAAAGTTGTATTATCAAGGGCACTGGTATTATGTTGCAATGAGGCAAGACGCAAAGCGTTTGTGGTGTTTCCTACCGCGCCGGTAGAAGCTGCAATCAGCGAAACATCCTCTGCAATGTCTGTATTTACCATAATATCCGAGGCATCTGTTCCGCTAAAAAAAGTATTTATCCCCAAGGCAGCAAGCAAATCAGTGCTGTCTGAATCATTTACAACGTCTAATGAAAACGCATCACCAACAGCAATCGTACCACCAGAAAGGACAAGAGAAACACCGTTAGCAACATTGATGGTATTTCCGGGTATATAATTACTGCCAACGTCAAGAGTTGCTATCACATTCCCGTTGCTATTTTTTACTTCTACCTGAAGACCGGCAGTGCTCCCAATTGTGCCAGCACCTAAGGCGGTAAATGTATATACATCATTTGCCTGTCCAGTATAAATACCGGAAACTGAAGCTGCAGAGGTTCCCAGATTCCCGGGATTTGGATCCAAGGCATAGGAAAAATTGAACTGATACCCTGTATCTGCAAAAATTACAAGCTTATTGTCTGCAATAGATGCCGATAGGTTTGAAACACCATTTACAGCAGCTTGCAAATCAACAAGCGAGTCCGAGGAAACGTCAACTGAGATTATGTTCTTTGTAACTTCACCGGTACTTTTATTGATTGCCGTAATATAGATATCACCGCTCGAAGGGGCTAAATCCAGTCCTGCAGCATTTAACATCGTGGTAGTACTTGATACAGTGTTTGTGGACATCAAACTGGTAAATCCACCCGATAGACCAACACCCTCACTATGAATTTTATTTACTTCTTTTATGAGGCCCAAAGCCAGCGTATCGAGTTTATCCTTGTACTTTACTGCTGTTTCGTTATAAAAATCCTGTAATGCTTTTACTTCACCAGCACTAAAAGTATACTTCGAGTTTTCATTCGTATAGTTTACAATTTCTATCTCTCCAGAACCATCGACATCTGAAACAAACTTTGTGAAACTCGCGCCTGATACTAAAGCGCCTCCTTGTGTAGAGACATTTACCATTCCATTGTTTTGAGAAGTCACTGTAATATTGACCAACTTGCTAAGATCCTGGAGTAAGGCATCTCGCTTATCGAGTAAGTCGTTGGGTTCTATATCCCGCACATGGACTACCGATATTTCCTCATTTATCTTTGCAATATTTTCAGACAGAGTATTGACGTCTGAAATTTTGTTTTCGATACTCTGTTTAACAAATATCTTCATTTGTTCGAATTCGTTATGTATCCGATGAAAACTATCTGTCAAAGTATTGGCCTTTTCAAAAAGCGCTGCACGGGAACTCATGTTTTCAGTATACTGGGAAAGGTCGTTTATACCTTTAAAAAAAGATGCCAAAGCATTGTTTAGACTCGCCTCTGAAGTTTCATTAAATACCGATTCCAGTTCTCTGAGATATTGGCTTTTTGCCGATGCACCACCAAGTGATGATGAGATATCTCTCAGACGACTATCGATATATTCGTCCTTATGTCTGATTATTCTTACAATTTCTACCCCCTGACCAATCGTGCCTTCATTCGCAGCAAAAGGGGGGCGGGCTGCCATAATGGTTGACTGTCTGGTATAACCCTTGGTGTTTGCGTTCGAAATATTGTGGGCTGTTACCAACATTGCACGTTGGGCTGCCAATAAGCCGCTCAAACCAATTTGTAAATCAGAAGACATAGATTATCTCTCCTCTAAATCTCGGTATCGATTAATACCATGGGAAGCTTATTATCTTTTTTTTTCCCCGTGGGCTGATAAACAGGGCATTGAAATGCAAAAGGACAAAATATTTTCATAATGTTATCGGTAATCTCAAGCGAATAATGAATAAGAGTCGTATTTGCCTGATTTATTTTCTGCAGTTGTTTTATCGAATGTGTCAAATTATTCAGCAGGTTACAGGCTTTTTCCCTATGAAGATTGTCCATTTCGTTTATCAAAGATTTTATGGTAATATTTTTTTCATCTATTCTATGTGCCTGACAATATTTTTGTACGATATTTTGTCTTTTTTCTTCAAGAAGTTGAGCAATTTCTCCCTGGTTTTTTTCTCGATACAGCAGTATTTCAAGCTCCTCAATATTCCCTGATATCAAGCAGCGCTGTTTTATTTTTGCAGTCTCAAGAAGTTCTTCATAGGCAACATTCAACTGATCAAATGTTTCAATTAGCTCGTCTAACCATACGTTCATAGTTGATTAACTCCCCTTGTTCCCTTTTCTTTTATACTAAGAAACGATTTATCTTTGCCCTTTTCTATCAATTCTTGCGGGTAATTATTGACCTTTAATGTAGAGAGTGCCCCTTCATGTAATTCCTTATTACGCCTCAATTGTTCATAGATAATCGGCGCAACGCCTAACCCCCCTTTTGCCGCAATATCTTGGGAAAGGGTAGTGTGCATTATGCCTGTATAGGTCTCCATTCCTCCATCATTCTCACCACTGAAATCCGATTTTTGTATCGTCTTCCACATAGAGTTGATAACAAAATTGATAAGGATCGCTTCAAAATCCTGCGATGCCTTTTTCAAAGCAAGATCATCTTTTTTTGTCTCCTTTTGTTGATTCAGAGATTTGATAGTCTCAACACAAGAAGGTTGTGAGAGGAGCAAAGAATTTACTGATGAACAATTTTCCATAGATAACTCCCTTATTAATTGCCACCTATAATGAACGAAAAAAAGTAAGTTGTCATTGCAAAAAGGAACGGCGCGGCAATCCCTTCACTGAGATTGCTTCGTTTCACTCGCAATGACAAAATTCATATAACTTATTTAAGACGTCTACTATTGCAAGCATCTCTGTTTTCATGTTTATATCGATTTTATCTGCCCTTACATAATAACAAGTTCTGCATGAAGAGCTCCTGCCCTTTTAATTGCCTGGAATATGGAGATCAGATCCCTTGGAGTCACTCCTAATATATTCAGTGCGCGCGCAACATCAGAGATGGTAACTCCTTCCTGGATGATATTTAATCTCTTTTCCTCTTCTTCTGCTTGAATATCTGTTCTTGGCACAATTGCTGTCTGACCTGATGATAAAGCACCGGGCTGCGAAACTTCTGCTCTTTCAGTTATGGTGATACTTAAATTCCCATGTGCAACAGCCACCGTAGAAATCCGCACATTTTCACCTGCAACAATGGTGCCTGTACGTTCATTAATAACGACCCGGGCAATACTATCAGGTTTTATATACAATTCTTCGATATTTGCCACAAATCGTATTACGGAATCTTCTGACTGAAAGTCTTTTGGCGGGACAATGGTGACGACAGCAGCATCTATCGCTTTTGCTGCATTAGGATAAATGGTATTGATTACTTCAACCAAGCGATTTGCTGTTGTAAAATCAGGGTCACGCAGGACAACGCTTAATGATTTACCATGTAAAAGAGAGAATTGAATCTCTTTTTCTACAATGGCGCCATTTGAAATATATGCAGTAGTGGCTATATTTTTACGAACAGATTGAGATTGTCCTTCGATATTATATCCACCAAGTGATAAAGGCCCCTGTGCCACTGCGTATACTTCATTATCAGCGCCTTGTAATGCTGTCTGGAGCAATACGCCGCCTTCAAGGCTTTTTGCATCGCCAATAGAGGAAACAACAACATCAAGTTTATCACCCGGTCGGGAAAAAGCCGGGATGTTAACTGTAATCGTAACTGCCGCAATGTTTCTTGACAAGAAATCTGAATCTGATATAAGCACACCCAGCTTTTCAAAAATATTTACTGCCAGTTGCCTTGTAAATCGGAATATCTGACTATCTCCGCTTCCCTGTAGCCCTGCAACAAGTCCATACCCGTAAAGCTGGTTATCGCGAACACCCTTGATGTAAGCTATGTCCTTAACACGAATAGCTGCATCTACAGATTTATGGCACGGAATTATACATAAGAAAAGAATAGTTAAAAAAAATGTTCGAGTATAGACAAGAACAATGTTCGTGCGGCATCTTTTATTTCCCATACTAGAGACATTTTGCATTGATGACAATTCCAAATATTAAGTCAAAAAATAATTGTTCCAAACAGCTATTAAGAGTGTGTCTGTAACGGTAATCTGCACCTAAAATGGCCATACAACTTCGTAGATTCTATTCAACCATCCCCGCTTCCCAGCCCGTGTTAAAAAACCTTTCCCTTCAAGTATAATGTTGGCATTGGCAATTGACGATGATTGTATAACATTATTTAAGTTAATATCTATAGGCCGTATGATTCCAGACACCTTGATATTGTATTTTTCATTGTTAATATTGACATCACGATTTCCTTCAATAATTAAATTTCCATTAGCCAATACTTCCGTAACAACCGCAGTGAGTTCTAAACTGAGATTGCGGTTACTCGCGTATGCCCCTTTTCCACTAAAACTATGACTTGTATCTGCATTATAGTTCGGCAAATAACCGCTCGTATCTCCGAGCACTTTTGTAAGAAACTTTGTAGTATCTATATTGACGCTGTGTTTTTGCGCACTATCAGCAGTTGAATCTTCCGTGCCGGTAATTTGTGTAGATTCATCTATTTGCACCGTTACTATATCTCCTGTTCCCCTGGCACGGTTGTCATTAAACAAATTCGTATTTGTAGTAATACGTTTTTTCCAAATTGAGTCTGCTTGGACCTTGTTGCTCAATGTCAAAGATAGTATGCTGATCAAAAGAAATATTATAAAATGACACCTTAATAATTTTGTTTTTATCTTCACCATCTTTCATTCCTTGTGTAAAGTTGGTGTACTAAGTTTTGAATAATATTGTAGCATCCTTGTATTTTCCATGGCTCTCGTTAAAAAACGATTTTGACTGCGGTTGAATCCTCTACCTTCCCATATAAGTCTTTATTCGAGTCAATGTTTTTTACCCTGATAATTTTTCCTACACAGCCATCTTCCTTTGCCACCCCTTTTGTGACCACATGAAGATTACCTGTATGAATAAATACCTTGATAAGATCACCTTTTTTGATTGCAGGGGAATTATCCACGAGTTCTGGAGTAATTGGAGTATTAGGTAAAATTGAACGTAAGGCACGTTTCCCTACAAGTTCTTCTGCCTTGCTAAACACTGTTCTGGATAGTTTTGTTGTCTCCATCCTGCTAATTATCAGATTGTCCAGGGTTAAAGTGTCATTTCTGTCTATTTTTTTACTAGAAGTAACAATATTCTCATAAAGCCGTATATTAAAGAATACAGGCACCTTCATGCATAGTTTATCATTGGTCAGTATGCGGACAATTAATTGAACGTTACCTCTATCTTTGTTTGTCTCAACCTGTGTTACCTCCAGGCGAACGTCTTCTTTACTGGCAGGCAATAATTTATCCTGTATCATTCTATCAGTCTCGATGATAATTTCATCTTCAGATCGAGACAGATTCGACAAAAGATATTCCTTAGCTGCCATTAGGATCTCGCCGCCGGTAATGGTAGTTGACTCAGCAGAGACTAATGACACGGTCGTGCTACCGTATGTCACTTCATTTACATCAATACCTTCATCCATTAGACGTACAGCAAGGAGATCTCTTTCGATTTTCCTGACATTACCAGGCCAAGGTGTATTACCTAAAAAAACATTGCTGACCCTTTCCAAAAGAAGCGGATTATTGCAGGAGATAGATGCAATATCACCCAGAACTATCTGTTTCTCAGGTAAAACGACTTTTTCCTTAAGGTCAATCTTAATTATTTCAGCAACCGTTGTATGTACCATAAAAAAAATTGTTGCTGGTAAAAGAATTAAACCCTTTAATTTCATAACAAAACCCTCATGTTTCTTGAATACACTTCAGCAAACTATTTTATCACCATCACCCTTTTATTGTCTAAAAAGAGAACTACGGCGAGAAGGTTGATACCGTATTGCGTTATGACAGATTGTTGATAGTTGACAACATCTCATCGCTCGCCTTTATTGCACGGGAGTTGATTTCATAGGCGCGTTGTGCCGTAATAAGATTAACAAGTTCCGTAACAGTATCGACATTGGAATTTTCCAGTGCATACTGATGAATGTCTCCCGTTCCTTGTGTCCCTGGCACTGATACAATGGGGGAACCAGATGCAATAGTTTCTGCATACATATTTCCACCAAGTATCTCTAAACCAGCCGGATTAGAAAAAATTGCCAACATAATTTGTCCCACATTCTGAAGATTGCCATCCGAGGTCTTTATAAATACGACACCGTCTTTTCCGATTGAAATTTCTTTGGCATCTTGAATGGTAATACTCGGTGTCATTGGTAAACCATCAGCAGTCACAATCTCTCCCCTGCTATTCAATTCAAATGAACCATCTCGCGTATATGCTATAGTACCGTCAGGCCTGCTGATTTGAAAGAAACCGTTACCTTCAATGGCAATATCCATGGTTCTATTTGTAGTTTGTTGATTCCCCTGGGTAAATACCTTGGATGTGGAAATTGGTCTTACGCCGCCACCAAGCTGAATGCCTGAAGGGATCTCGAAGCCCTGTGCAGATTCAGAACCGGCAATAAACTTTTTATCGTAAAGGAGATCCTGGAAATTAACCTGGCTCCTCTTAAATCCTGTAGTATTTATATTGGCCAAATTATTTGAGACATTATCTAAAAATAATTGCTGAGCCTTCATACCGGTAGCGGCTGTATATAAAGCCCTAATCATAAAAATCTCCTTTATGTTGCAAGTTTAATGAGTTTTTTTAGCGTATCATCTATAGAGTCAGTTACTTTGTGGCTAACCTGATATCCTCTCATATTGGAAATCATATTGACCATTTCATCTATAGCATTTACATTAGATCGTTCCAAATAGCGTTGCGCTATTTTAAAATCAGTTGAATCTTTCGGCTGCGGCACTTTATCTGATAATTTGTAAGCGCAACCACCTATAGGTTCAAGAGCAGTCAAGTCAGGAACAGCAGTAATCTTTATCTTGTCAATTCCCTTGCCATCGGCCGAAACATTTCCGTTTTCTTTTACCGTAATGCTCTTCGTATTTTGCGGAACCTGAATCTCACCACCATGTCCCAGGAGTGGCCATCCTTCAGGGGTAATTATTGTCATATCTCGTGACAACATAAACTGCCCCTTTCTTGTATACAAAATCCCAGTATCCGCTTTTACGACAAAAAAACCTTCTCCTTTTATTGAAATATCAAGATCATTGCCTGTGTATTCCAAGGTACCTTGTGAAAAGTCTGTAGTAATAGTACCCAAAGTGCTTCCGGTACCAGGAGTCATGTCCTTATCCTGTGATTGGGAAATAAGGGATTGAAAAACAGCAACATTTTTCTTATAGCCAACAGTATTTATATTTGCAAGATTGCGCGCTATAACTGCCTGATAATCACCTTGGCTTATCATACTCGATGCCCCCGCATAAAGTCCTACAATCATATATCTCCTCCAAGTAGAGTGGAAAGCTTGCTTTCTTTATTCATTCCTTCTTTGTATCGCAATCTTGATACCAAATATCGTATCAAAAATTCATATCACGGTCGTTTCTTATAACCCTTGTTCTTTTAGTATGTTCTGATACTTATAAACTGCATTCTGAAGAAAGCCTCCACTAACTTTTCTGAGTAGAACAATCAAATATTTCCTAGATGGTCGAAAAAATTTTCCTGACAGGAAAGATCCTGTTTAAAATATTTACACGTTGTTCAAATATGAAACTGTAAAAATAGAGAGCAAGAAGGTATTTTCCAAACGACAAACTCATTACCATGTTAATTTCCCGCTATACATCGAGGCTTTCAGAGAATAGTTTGGTGCTGATTATACCGTTCACTACCCTGCGTAACAGTTCACAGCAGTTACGTACCGTTTTCAAGACAAGAAGAAGCCGGTGTTTAATCACTGAGAACTGTCACGATACTGGATTTGCTATCTCTTTAGATTTACAATTTCTGCCAAAATCTCATCTGCCGTTGTGATGACCTTTGTGTTAAGCTGGAAACCCCGCTGTGCCGTAATAAGTGACGTTAGCTCGACAGCCATATCAACATTAGAACTCTCTAAAAAGCCGCTTCTGACTTTACCGGCCCGGCCTGAATTTGCGGTAACATACATCGGCTCACCTGAACTGGTTGATTGTTCGTATAAGTTGTCTCCCATCTTACTTAAACCATTATTATTGTTGAACAAAGCAAGTCTTAACGTCGCAATGTCTTGTGTAATACCATTGGTATACACAACCTTTACAACACCGTCCGGATTTATTGCGACCTTATTAAATTTGCCATACGCATAACCATCTGCGTTTGCCCCTATACTTGAAGTGCCGCTATTTTGTGTAATGCCGTCATTTTTCCCTGAAGTGCCAAGATCAAAGGCTACAGACTGTGTACTGCTAATACTGTTAAAATTAAATTGAAGTGTTGTATCACCACTAGTACTAAAGGTACCATCATCATTGAATGTAATGCCCGTGATCGTATTATCACCACTAGCAAATGTACCATCGTTGCTGCCCATAAAAGCAGTAAGATCCCATGAATTGTCCATTTGTTTTGTAAATCTCAGATTGATCAAATGTGAACCGCCCTGAGAATCATAGATTGTTGCCGTAGCAGCTGCGGTAGTACCCTTAAATGCGTGATCTTCCCATGTTGTTTCACCTGCACCGGTAGAACTGCCGTCAGATAGTACAAGGGTTAGTTCATCATTTCCTGCCGTATTTGCCTTGAGGACAATCTTTCCCGAAGCATCTAAACTGGCTGTGGCATCACCGGAAAATGCAGTATTTATGACACTTAAAAGGTCTCCAACGGTTGTGCCGTCATTAGACGAACCATACGTGAAAGTGGCCGTAGGAATGGCAGTCCCATCTGATTTTGTTCCATTAATGCGGATGGTGTTTCCATCAGAGTAATCAGTCGAATTTGAATCAAGGTCATTTAGTTCTGTTGCTGCTGTTGCTGCCACAGAACTTTCTTTTAGGCCAGTAAGCATTATTAATACTTCTGCCTCATTACTAGTCAGCGCGTTATTCAAATTTCCTTTAATCGTAGCACGGGATGTAGCCTGACCGGAAACCGTCGAATCGATCGGAACAATAATTTCATTACCGTTTGTGTCCATAACTTTATAATTTGAACTTTTATCAACCAGAATATTGTTGTCGTCAAGTTCAAACGCACCAACTCTGGTAAAAAAGTTTTTATCCCCCCCGCTAACAACAAAAAATCCTTCACCCTCGATGCCAAGGTCATAAATGCTACCGGTAGGATCCATACTTCCTGTCGCAAAATCTGATGAAATATTGGCTAATTTTACCCCTTTTCCTACTTGCATCGGGTTACCGTTAGATCCAATTGCTATCGTTTGACTTAACATATCAGAAAACAGCAATCGGGATGACTTGTACCCATACGTATTAATGTTTGCCAGATTATTACCAATGATATCCAACATACTCTGATGAGCACGAATACCTGATATACCTGAATATAATGCGCTGCTGAGTCCCACGGTTTGCCTCCTTTCAAATATTTTTTAGCGAATAATACTGATAGAATGCGTGCTTTTATGAAGCGTCTTCTGTCGATGGATCACTAACTTCTATGAGATTCGAGATAGAAACAGATTCTCCATTAATTATAAAGGAAACCGTTCCGTTCTTTTCGAGTTTAACTCCTTCTACAACACCTGTACTGGTTACCTCACTCTTGCTATCACTGCTATATCTTATAGTCTTGCCAATAAAGGTACTAGCCATAGTTAGTTGATCTAGCTGTAAAGAGGCTGTTTCAATACTGGCCATATTTGCAAGGTATCCTGTCTGCTGCTGTTCCTGCTCCAATGTGCTAAATTGTGCTAATTGCGACATGAATTCCGAGTTGTCGGTAGGGTCTAATGGATTTTGGTTTTGCAATTGCGTCACAAAGAGTGTGAGAAAATTATTCATACTAATTTCTGAACTTATAGCCGAAGTACTTGCTGTAGCCATTTTTTTATCTCCTTATATAATATAATCAACTATTAAATTCGTTGTTTTTCCGTTAACTTCTTCTTTCATTGCATTGCTTATATCATTTTCACGACTGTAATGTTCTTCATTACTTCCCCCCTGACTTTTTGCTTGGTAATGCTGCTGGTTCATTGTTTCCGGATTTTCTGAAGATTTTTCATCGTAGCTTTTGTCGTTCTGAACATACACTTCCAATTTCTGAATATCTAAACCGCTGGCAGCCACAGATTCTTTTAGACGGTGCACATTGTTTTCAATAGCAGCCTTGACTTCCGCATTCTCCACAAATATTTTTGCCTCGATTTCATCATTTTCTTCGATAAAATGGATTTTTACGTTTCCAAGTTCCGGAGGAGTAAGGTTAAGTTTTATTTCTGATCTATCACCATGATTTACCATACTAATTTTTTCGAAGAGTTGTTCTATAATACCGCTGTGTATCTGTTCTGTCCCCGTGGTTGAGCTTCCGTGATATACGCGAATTTCGTTATCTATGCGGCCCTCTGCGGAAAATAATTGGTGACCAGAAAACACCTCCATATTTTGTTGAAAGTCGGTGGTAGATAATTGCGTACCATTCGTGGTTTTCTGCATATCTGCAAGACTACCACGAAGCTTTTGTGCCTGTGCATCAACAGGCGTATAATTTGTTTCACTTTGTCCCTGGGTTAAATTTCCTGACAAACTCCCTTCCTTCTCTGCTTGTTGAACAATGGGAATATTTTGCCTGGAAGATATATCGCCGCTAATTTTCGACAAATCATTCTTTTTGTCTCTTTCTTCGGTATTGGTTAAACCATTTACTTCTCGAGTAAAAGGTGTGTTCATATTCTCCTGCACAATATGATGGGACTGTGACTTAAAGGCTGCAGGAAGTTCTCTGACATTGATCTTATCCGTATCCGAACCTGTAAATCCGGATTCCTGCCGTGTGCCGAAAATTGATTCACTCATCTTCTGCAAATTTTCGGGATATTTTAATAGCTTTCCCTCAGCAGCATCCAATCGTTTGAGCTGATTTTCAGCGGTAGGGCTGCCCATGACGCTTGTTTCTATGCCGAATAAAAAACCGGCATTATTCGTAAACGTGAATTTTTCAATTTGTTGTGAATCCGTACTGTTTATTTCCCCTTCTGGAAGTGAAAATGCAAAAACTTCATTTTTATCACTATGCGAACTGAGATAATTGTCAATATTAAATTGAGGGTTTGTGGTAGCTACCCCATTTTTTATTGGCAGACTTTGCTTGCTGTCTTTAATTACATCTTCTGAGTAATCTATACATGCATTGGGTAAAATAACTGATGAAGGGATGATATTTATTATTTGATTTTCTGAAAACTCCTGTTCAACGCTTTTTTCATCTCCTTGTGTTAGTGAGGAGAATTCATCGGATTTTTCCTTGGAAGAATGGGTTGTATTTGGGTTTTTCCCCATGCTATGTGCACCGTCACACAGGTGCATATTTTGCATTTCGAATGGATTTGCCTTTTCTATGTTCTCTTGAAATAGTTCTGTAGTGTCGGGTATTGACGTAGCATCAGTCGATTTTTGCAGACTGTGAATATCCTGAACTCTATGGTCATTTAGCTGCTGTTTCAATACTATCTGGAATGAAACAACTTCTTTTTCACTCTGGTCCCCAATACTGGTATCAGATTGAATTGAATTTATATCCGCTATCTGGAAACCTGACCTGTTTGTTAATGAATGGTTTTTGCCAAACAGATTTTCTAACAAGTCATATCCGCCACATTGATCTATCGCCGTTTCTGGCATGGTTGTTTCCTCTTGGATAAAATGATGATTATTTTCAATCTTGCTTTTGCAAATACGCAACACATATGCCATGCTTGACAAAGTAAGAAACGCGAGACAAGAATAGTAATAGAAAATTATCTAATCGTCGAGCAAACAAATACTTACAAAAATTTATGGAAAAAATTATTTTTGAGGAAATATTTTAACCATAAAATGGGAACATAAATTCCAGATACTTTTTTCTCTCTCCTGCATAATTTTTTCCGTATTTAAATAAAAAGTCTTACGATAAAGAAATGCAGTGACTATCTCCTCCGACAGGCTGGCCACGAAACAGCCAAAATAAGGTTTTATCAGATGCTAAGTCGGGTTGGAAAATCCTGCCTGCAGTTAGAGCAGAAGAAGATGCAGATTATAGGAGATTTGGTCGCTCTGATCCGCACATGAAACAATGGTTCAGCTTCCTGGGGTTTAACTTTTACTGGGAAAAAAGATCGTTGGGGAACACCACGAGTTGTGTGACGCAATTCCCGTAAGAAATTACACGGGATGTATCGAAGAGACAAGGAATGGATCAGGCAAAATCGGCATCTGCCGGAAAGTGAATTTTCCAGGGGATTAAACAGTCGGCAGAGAGGGCGCTACCATTATTATGGGATAAAGTATAACTATCACCTCCTCAGGCGTTTTTACCAATGAGCTATAGAATGTACCTCCAAATGGTTGAATAGGAGAGGCGGAAAGCGGAACAGTTATACAAAGGAGACGACAGAGCGAATCCTTTGTCTCAGAGGTGTTGCAAGATCCCGAATTACGGAGGCCATCCGTTGAAAAAGTGCAGAATGTCAGGATGTAATGTCAATAATAATCACAAATCAATACTCGTCCCTATCTACCTTTTTTTCCCCAGACCTAACATTTCCAGGTGAAAGAACTCCAGACCCCAACCGTATCGGCGATATTTCCCAGGGTATTGCTGTCTTCGTCATCGGAGAAATGCGCATCAGGCAGAGCGCCAATGCCGGCGCTATCAAGCACTATGATAACTACGTTTTTTGCTCAGGTATCTCTTTCGCAACATGAACTGAGCTAACAAACTTCCCTCGTTCATCAAATTTGGGAAAAGTTGTGACATGAAAGATGCCGCACATGTGAGGGTCTTCGATTCTCACTGTGCTTGGCGACAGGGTCTCCATCGTCCTGCGGTGTGGACAGGCCTTCCAGGGTTCCTCCGCACCGTGAAATATTTTATAACATTTCTCCCCAACAATCTTCCTGATATCCATCTTGAATTTCTTTGCCACAGCCTTGTTTGCACGAAGAATAGTAAAGTCTTTATCATGGATACTGATGAGATCGTCTATGGCGTCGAAGGTGCTTTCCCACTCTGATTTAGAACCTTCCAATGACCTGATAGTATTCATTAAGGTTGCGTTTTCAATGCTTACCGCGAGATACGTCGCCAGTATGGTCAGGAAAAGGTTCTCGTATTTGTCGTGCTCTAACATACGAAACTTTTCAGGCACGATGCTAAATACCGCAGACAGACCGATAAGTTTACGGTTGTAAATCAGAGGAGTATTCATGAAAGAGGTATATCGCAGATCCAAAACCGGACGGGTAATGATATCTTTTAGACGGATGGAACGAGGCAGGATTACCTCTTTGATCTGGGAAAAAGGGGTGCCTGACGAACAGACCGGCGCAAGCGCCTCATCACGGGTATTTAAGAAAAGTACGGATGCATCTGCACCGGTAAATACTTGAAAATGGCGGGTCGCAGTCCGTAAAACGGCTTTGTAGTCCAACGCCTTGGAGGACAGCATAAATGCGTCTGAAAGAATCTTTATGCGGTGATATAGCCTCTTTTCGTCCAAAACTGACAGCATGTCTCCTGAATCCCATGAAAACTAATCAACAACAAATCCAAACAACCTTTTTGAGCTATCCTTATTCTCTTCTCACCGATACACACTGGTTACAATCTGCTTTTTCTCAGAAAATAGCATGGACAATTTTCTATGCCAGCTATCAACACATATTTTATCATACCACAGCATTTTCTCAATCACTTCAGCTGATAAAGGCTGGCAAAACAAATTCCCCTGGAGTTCATCGCACTCAAGTTGTTTCAGGAGTGCAAGCTGCTCCTTCGTTTCTACTCCTTCAGCAATAACGCTGAAATGCAAGCCTTGCGCCAGAGCAACGATTGAAGACACAATGATTTTATCTTTTTGATTGTCTACAATGCCACTAACAAAGTGAGGGCTGATTTTAAGTTTGTTAACAGGAAACTTTTTGAGATAACTTAATGAAGAAAAACCGGTGCCGAAATCATCGATAGCAATTTGAATGTTCAAATCGCTCATTGCCTTTAACTTATGAATGGTAGTTTCTATATCCTGCATTGCAATGCCCTCAGTAATTTCCAGCCCCAGGAACTGTGGCCCTAGCCCGGTTTCTTTTAATATTGTGGTAACAATGCCTGAAATGTTCCGCTGGTGAAATGTGTGCGCAGAAAGATTTACCGCTATACATCCAGGCAAAAAACCTGCATCCCGCCAGGTCTTGTTCTGGGTGCATACCGTCCGCAACACCCATTCGTCTATGGAGATAATTAGCCTGGTGTCTTCTGCCAGGGGAAGAAATTCTTCGGGTAAAAGTAACCCGCGCTGAGGGTGCTGCCAGCGTATCAACGCCTCCATACCGGCAATCTGGCCAGTGATGATATTCATAAAGGGTTGGTAATGAACGACAAATTCACTACGGTCAAGGGCACGGCGAATATCCCTTTCCAGGATCATCTTTCTCAGAGATTCGGCATGCATGGTAGCTGTATAAAACTGATAGTTGTTTTTTCCCTGCTCTTTAGCATGATACATGGCAGAATCGGCATTTTTCAGTAATGTTTCTGCATCTTTGCCATCATTGGGATAAAGGACTATTCCAAGACTGGCAGTGACATAAAGTTCCTGCCCATTGATCATCCACGGCTTTTTGAGGATTTCAATGATCTTATATGCAATGGTGTCCACATCTTCCTCACGGGTGATTCCCGGCAGCAACAAAGAGAATTCATCACCCCCAAGACGCGCAATCGTATCGTCTTCACGCATACAGTTTTTTAATCTGTCAGCTACACCACGGAGCAATTGATCACCCACGGTATGCCCCAGCGTATCATTAATGATCTTAAATCTGTCCAAATCCATGAACAGTACGGCAAACATCTCCTTTGTCCGGTGGGCATGCGCTAACGCCAGATTGAGACGATCCGCGAATAACATCCGGTTCGGCAGGTTGGTAAGCGCGTCGTGAAACGCCAAATGTCGTATTTTTTTTTCTGTTTGCCTCCGTTCAGTGACGTCTCTCAAAATGCCCATAAGATAGGTCTTTCCGGCAAAAGTAATAAGAGAGGTGTTTATATCAGCGTAAAAACCACTGCCGTCCTTTCTTTTCACTGGGATATCTATAGCTTGTACAATCTCCCGATTCACGTATTTCTCGAAATGCTCCAGTACATAGGGTGAATCTCCCTTGTAATGGATATCCATAACAGACAAATCCTTAATCTCCTCCGGCATATAACCAAGCATTTGACATATCATTTTATTGCCCGTATAGAATTTTTTGGTTTCAATATCTACCATGAGTATCCCATCGTTTGCACTGTCAAAAATAGTCCGGAATCTTTTCTCAGACTTCCTTAACTCTTCCTCGTCTTGTTTATGAACAACACCTAAGGCAACGACATCGGCTACTGCCGCCAATGCCCTGATGGTGAATTCGGGAAGTATTTTGCGGGCAAACATTGCGATAACTCCTACCAGACGCCCTTCTATAATCAGGGGATACCCGGCAAAGGCAACCATGCCTTCCCGCTTCACCCAATCCTTGTTACCAAACTGTATGTCATCAAGAACAGAATTGGTCAAAATGGGTTTCTGCTCTTTGGCAATAAGGCCAATCTTTAATTTCCCCACCGGTATTTGCCCGTGGGGACCATCGATATGAGTATACATTCCGGCGCTGGCTTGCAATTCGAGCACATCCTTTTCTTTATTGAGGATCCAGATACGGGCAAAGGCAGCATCGAGATTAATTACTATCGCGTCTGCGCAATGCCGTAAAATTTCCTGCAGGGTGTTGCCCCGGGTAAGGGCAATACCAACGTCTTTGAGAAAGGTAGTGATGCGCATCTGCTCCGCCAGGAGCATTGTCTGCTTTTGTTCGGTAATATCACGCCAGATACTAAGGATAACTCCGGTATCTTCTGTGGCAACCTGCTCCAGAAGTGATGCGTTAACGCTGAGATACTTCAGGACTCTGGAATCCGACGACGTTACGAACTCAACATTACGACAGAATCCTTTATGATGAATCTCATTTATCAATTCAGTCCACCGGCTTGTTCCGTGGAGATCGAGTTGATCCAGCCAATAAAACAAGTTCGTCTCTATAATATCGCGTTGTTGTTGTCCCATGAGACGACAAAACGCCTCGTTGGCGACGATGATATTATGGGTAGCATCGGTAATTAAAATACCATCGGTCGATGCACGCAACAGATTCTCAAAAAACTTTATGGTCTGCAGCATAACCTCATTTTCACTTTTTTTCCTGAATTCTTTCATACAAAGTCTGTTCTTTATACCCGGACACTTTTTGTAACTTTCACTGCACAATACTTAAATTCCGGCTGATATGAATGAACATCGTAAGCCGGACTACAAACAAGATTGGCAAGTTTATCATCTTCTGCCACAGATGCCTTCCCATAATGCATGCCCATGAATACATTGCCAATCAGTACCCTGTCTTTAATACGGGCAACACCACGGACACACCCTCTCCGCGATGTGACCTCAACCATGTCTCCTTCCGCAAGTCCAAGGTTTTGAGCATCAACCGGATGAATCTCAACAAAATTGTCCGGTTCGATATCATGGAGTTGTTTGATGCGACCCGTGCGGGTGCGGGTATTGAAGTGACAGGCCAGGCGCCCCGTAATAAGAACAAAGGGATATTCTTTCGTAGTCGTTTCTGCGGGCTCCTTGTAATCACGGGCAAGAAGGGCTGCACGGCCATCCGGTCTTGGAAACTGCAAATCGGTAAATAATCGCTGCGTGCCCGGGCTGCTCATCTCCGGACAGGGCAGTTGCAATCCTACTTTGTCACGAAGCCGTTCGTAACTCACGCCGCTCATATCACAAATACGGCCACGAGTAATTCCCTTCCACTCCTCAAAGATGTCGTCGGACGAGGTATAGGGAAACTCCTTCTGAAATCCCATAGCCCTGGCTACCAGACAAATAATCTCGCAATCAGATTTTGCCATTCCGGGCGGATCAATAATTTTCTCTACCAGTTCAACACGTCTTTCCGAGGAGATAAAGGTGCCCGTTTTTTCACACCACTGGGCGCCGGCAAGAATCACATCTGCCAGCATGGACGTTTCCGTAGGATGAAAAATATCCTGCACAATGAGCAGTTCGGCTTTTGAAAGTCCCTCTTCCACCCATTGTGTATGGGGGAGAGAAGCTGCTGGATTGGAGGCAAGAACCCAGAGTGCGCGCACTTCACCAATATGTAGTCCATGGATAATATCAAGAATCGACCGGCCTGGGGTAGCCTGAATTTTTCCTGCCGGCATATCCCAGTACTTAGCAACATCTTGCCGATGTCTGGGATTGCTAACCATCCGCATGCCCGGCAAAAGGTGTGAAAGCGCTCCAACCCAACGACATCCGAGGGTATTCGCTTCACCCGTAATTGAGAGAGGTCCGGCTCCTGGCCGGCAATAATTGTTCGTCAGCAATGACAAGTTGTGCAACGTGTTATTCTTGAAAACTGCCTGGGTTGATTGATTATAACCCTGAAACCAAAAGGTCAGCATCGCTTTAGCCTGACCAATAATGCGTGCCGCTTCAATTATCTGATTTTCGGCACAGCCTGTGATCCCGGCAACGCGTGCAGGCGGATATGCCTCTACCACCTCTTTCAGATTGCTAAGACCTGTGGTGTACAGTTCCACATTCGTTTCGTCAACATACCCTTCCTTCAGCAGGATATAAGCAAGGGCATTGTTGAGAGCGACATCCGTACCCGGCTTAATTTGCAAGTGAATATCTGCCATCGATGCAGTCTCTGAACGTCGTGGATCAACAACAATGATTCTGGTATTATTTTTTACCCTGGCAGCACATACGCGGCGGAATAAAACGGGAAGCGATACTGCCATATTATTGCCGGCAATGAAAAAAAGATCGGCCTCTTCGATGTCGTCATAACAGGTAGGCGGAGCGTCAGCGCCAAAGGTAGAAAGAAATCCCATCGATGAACTTGCCATGCATAAGCGAGCGGTGCATTCGACGTTATTCGTGCCGATGGCAGCCTTCATAAGCTTGTTCATCAGGTAATATTCCTCAGTAAGATTAGCTGCACCACCGTAAAATGCTACTGCATTTGGGCCATGCTTCTTGATAATACGATTCAAGCCATTGGCTATGTGCATGACCGCCTCATCCCAGTCAACGGGCAACAACTTGTCATCCCGGCGAATCATGGGCTGCGTCAACCGCCCCTCAGCAGTAAAAAGTTGTGGATAGTTGGCGGGTAATGCGCAAAGATCTCCGTTGTTGACCGGATGACCTTTCATTCCAAGGACATGCATGATCCTGTTATTTTCGGTTTCAACCATCAGACCGCAACCGGCCCCACAATACGGACACGTGGATTTCTTCCATCGAACAGTCATTGTTTTTGATTATAGTAAACGTACAAAATAAGTTGGCATGTACTGGTCATTGCGAGCGACAGCGAAGCAATCCCACGATAGAGATTGCTTCGGGCTAGCGCCCTCGCAATGACAACTTTCTTTATGCGTTTACTATAAAAGCATCCTTGCTTTTTTTGTAAAAACATCTGTATGTGTTATTCACTAATACGTTGTATGGCAGCCCCCAGGATTGATAGCCGTTCTGCAAGCCGCTCGTACCCCCGGTCTAAATGATAAATGCGATGAATTTGGGTAGTCCCTTTTGCCACCAGACCGGCAAGCACAAGGCCAGCGCCGGCTCGCAGATCAGAAACCATGACTTCAGTGCCAGACAAGAAAGGTATCCCTCTGATAATTGCGCTTGGCCCGTCTATCCTAATGTCGGCGCCCATCCTCCTTAATTCTGCTGCATGAATAAACCTGTCGGGAAATATCTTTTCGGCAATGATACTTTTCCCTTCCGCGATACATAACAATGCCATAAACTGGGCTTGCATGTCGGTAGGCATTCCCGGATACGGCAATGTCAGTACATCAACCGCATGATATACATCGCATCCTTTGACCCTGATGGTATTGCCGGAAGGAGTAATATCGACTCCTATTTCCCGTAATTTATCAATTACAGCTCCGAGATGCTCCTGTCTTGCATTTTCCAGGGTAATGTCACCCCTGGTAATAGCGCCGGCAATCATAAAGGTTCCTGCTTCAATCCGATCGGGAATAATTTCGTAATCAACGCCATACAATTTTTGAACGCCTTCGACCGTCAGCTTATTTTCCCCGATTCCGGTAATTTTTGCGCCAGCCTTGTTTAAGAAATTTGCAAGGTCTTGCACTTCCGGTTCACAGGCTGCATACTCAATCGTGGTTATGCCTTCCGCCAACACCGCGGCAGTCAAAACATTGCACGTGCCCAGTACGGTTTTTCCGGTAAAAGAGATATGCGCTCCTTTGAGCTTATCTGCAGTAGCATTGATGTAACCTTCTGTCGTTTCAATTTGGGCGCCTAATGCGGCAAGGCCTTTTATATGCAAATCAATAGGCCGCTGGCCAATAACACACCCACCCGGATAAGAGACTTTTGCCCTGCATCTTTTACTTAACAACGGTCCTAAGACGCATATTGACGCCCTCATCTTTCTGACAAGTTCATAGGGAGCAGTAAATTTGTCGTCATTTTCTCCATCCCTGAAAATTATCTCAAGAGCTCCGTCTTCAGCCTTTTTTACGTCTCCACCAAGATTCCTCAGTATTTCCGATTGTGTCTGGATGTCGATAATGTCCGGTATTCCTTTTATCCTGGATGGACCGTGTAATAACAAACATGCTGCCATAATCGGCAGGGCAGCGTTTTTTGCCCCATTGATTCTTACGCTTCCTTCTAAACGTTTTCCTCCCTCAATGACAATTTTATCCACTTCCCTTCTCCATTTGTGCAACAACAATACGGTCTATGTTTTGGTAGTCTTTTATACAAAATGGCTTTGTAAAACATCCGGTATCTTCTATGAGCTGCATTACCGGTTGTGCCTGACTTTCACCAACCTCCAGCAGAAGATATCCTCCTGGCATGAGCCATGTTTTTGCCTGTGCGACAATACATCTGAATATTTGTAAACCATCCCGTCCACTAACAAGAGCGACATACGGTTCATAATCCCGCACCTCCTTTTGTAAATGCGGGAATTCACCGCTCGATACATACGGGGGGTTGGATACGATGAAATGCACCTTTGATGCGACCCCATATTTCTTTAGCGGTTCAAAGATGTTGCCGCATAAGAACGTTATCTTATGAAGAACTTTGTGCCTGTCGGCATTCATTCTGGCAACAGCCAGGGCATCGGCAGATATGTCTATAGCAAACACCCTTATCTTATCAATTTTTTTTGCCAGAATTGTTGCAATAGCGCCGCTTCCTGTGCCAATATCCACAAGAGTGAATTCGTCTTCGCACGGCATGGTCCGTGATTTTTGAATGACGGCCTCTGCAAGTAATTCTGTTTCAGGGCGTGGAATCAACACACGTTCATCTACGAAAAAATCCAGGGACATGAATTCAGCATGATGGGTAATATATTGCAAGGGCACTCTTTGCCCTCGTCTCAGGATAGCGTTTTGATAAATTGCAGCAAGCGTATTTTCCACTGGCCTGTCAGGATGTGCATAAAGGTCAATACGTCTACAACCGCGGAGATGTGACAAGATAACTTCGGCATCCAGTCGTGAAGAGTCGATACCACATGCCTTTAACGTACTGCTTGCCCAATAGATAAGACTTGACAGGGTAGGTTTGCCGGGGAATTCGACTTCCTGACTTTCAACTGAGGTGTCGCCATGAGGGATATAACCAGCAGCCCGGCAGTTTCCTTGCCGTTTCGAGTCTCTTTGAGACGCGTTTACTTCAGGCGCTTCGAATGGCATCTTTATTAAGCAGGCAAAAATTTATGACTATCTTCGAATAACGTCTTTTTTACAAGCTTGCTGCCAACTGCTTCAATTGTTCTTCTTTATAGTACGTCATAAGGGCTTCAATGATTTCGTCAAGACATCCCAGCATTACCTGCTCCAGATTATGTACGGAAAAATTTATCCGGTGATCGGTTACCCGGTTCTGCGGATAGTTGTAAGTGCGAATCTTTTCACTGCGGTCTCCGGTCCCTATCTGATCACGACGTATCTGGTCACGTTCGTTTCGCTTCTGTCCCTCATATAACTCGTACAAACGGCTTCTTAAAATACGCATCGCTTTTGCGCGGTTTTTGTGCTGAGATTTTTCATCAAGGCATTTCACCACCAAGCCGCTAGGGACATGGGTAATCCTGACTGCGGAGCTTGTTTTATTGACCTTTTGTCCGCCAGGACCAGAAGCCCGGAATGTATCCACCAAAATATCATTCGGGTTGATGTCAATCTCCACCTCTTCAATTTCCGGGAGAATGGCTACGGTAGCCGTTGAGGTGTGCACCCTTCCGCTGGCTTCTGTACGCGGCACCCGCTGAACTCGATGAGTTCCGCTCTCAAATCGCAGCTTTTGATATACGTTATTTCCTTCTATCGAAAAGGTTACTTCCCTGAACCCTCCTAAGTCCGTTTCACTACTGTCAAAAAGCTCTACTTTCCATCCCTGATTTTCTGCATATTTGGTATACATGCGAAACAGGTCGGCCGCAAAGATCGCCGCCTCATCCCCACCCGTCCCGGCCCGTATCTCGGCAATTACATTTTTACCGGAGATTTTATCTTCCGTGACAAACAGTCCCTTGATTTCGTCAAAGAGAGATTCTTCCTGCTTTTCCAGGAATCCCAGCTCGTCCATGGCCATCTTCGCCAACTCTTTATCTTCTCCTTCCTGAGCCAGGAAGCCCTCAGTTTCCTTCTTTTTCACAAGGGTTTCAGTTAGCTGAGTATATTTGTTCACCATTTTGGAGAGGCTGCCATGTTCCTTGATATAGGCTGTATAACGGCTTACATCGGCAATTACCTCAGGATCGGATAACAGTTTCTCCAATTCCTGGTATCTTTGATTCACTTTTTCTAATTTTTTTAACAACTTATCATTCATTTTTGTTTTACGGTTTCGTCAGTTTTCTGACTCTTTTGTAATCTCTTTTTAAACTTCTCTATCTGGCCTGCGCTATCTACAAATCGCAGTTTGCCGGTATAAAACGGATGGCATTTCGAGCAGATTTCTACAGCGATTTTTGGTTTTGTCGACCGTGTCTTAAACGACTCACCACACCCACAGGTGACAACAGTTTCTATGTACTCCGGATGAATTCCCTCTTTCATAGCTTCTCCTCTAAATTAACAATGCGTTCTGAGAACGCATACCAAAATGAAACAATGATTTATCGCTCATCAAGCAAGGGAAAATTCTAACAAACCAGACAGTATTCTGCAATAGAATTTTTCTGAATACTTTTGTAAAATTCATTTGAATATTGACTTTAATTACATATAATGAAAGTTTTAAATTTCTGTTTAATATTCCGGCATTTGAGTTTTAAGAATTTATGTTTGAAGCAATTGCAAATAGCCTTGAAGGTGTTTTCGGCAAACTTCGCGGCAAAGGACGCCTTACAGAATCAAACATCAAAGATGGGTTGCACGAAGTGCGTTTAGCGCTCCTTGAAGCAGACGTGAATTATAAAGTTGTTAAGGATTTCATTCAGCATGTTAACGAACGCGCTGTTGGTGAAGAGGTGATCAGGAGCATTGCTCCCGGGCAGCAAATCGTAAAGATTGTGCACGATGAGTTGATCAAACTCATGGGAGAATCTGACACCGCAATTCCTTTTAAGGATGGCGAACCGACAACCATTATGCTCGTCGGGTTACAGGGTAGTGGAAAGACGACCACGGCGGGAAAACTTGCGAAAACAATACTTTCAAAGGGCAGGAAGCCATTACTTGTGGCAGCGGACATACAGCGGCCCGCTGCGATCGAGCAACTGAAGATACTCGGCCAGCAACTCGATGTGCCGGTCTACTTTGAATCTGCCTCACAGCCCGTGAAGATCTGCAAAAATGCCGTTGCATATGCCAAAACGAATACGCAGGACGTTGTTATCTTTGACACGGCCGGCAGATTGCACATCGACGACGAACTCATGCTTGAATTGAAGGATATCAAACAAAAGCTGGAGCCACACCAGATCTATTTTGTGTGCGACTCGATGACCGGGCAGGACGCCGTTAACAGCGCAAAGGAGTTTAACAACCAGCTCGGTTTTGATGGCGTGATCTTAACCAAACTCGATGGCGATACCCGTGGTGGTGCGGCACTCTCCATACGGTCGGTTACCGGAAAACCCATTAAATTTGTCGGTATTGGCGAAAAGTTGGATCGCCTGGAGGAATTCCATCCGGATCGAATGGCCTCGCGGATACTCGGCATGGGAGATGTCGTGTCACTTGTTGAGCGGGCGCAGCAAGCCATCGACTTGGAAGAAGCACAAAAACTCAGCAGAAAGATACAGGATGACACGCTCAGTCTGGATGATTTTCTCATGCAACTGCAACAGATTAAAAAGATGGGACCGATAAAAGAAGTGCTGGGTATGATTCCGGGTTTAGGGAATAAGCTGGATGGGCTGAACGTGGATGAAAAACAGTTGCAGCGGGTGGAAGCAATTATCCGATCTATGACAATCGAGGAGCGGGTGAGCCCGGACATGGTAAATGGAAGCAGAAGGCAACGGGTAGCAAATGGAAGCGGAACAACCGTTCAGGATGTTAATCAGTTGCTCAAGCAGTTCCGATCAATGAAAAAAATGATGAAACATTTCAAAGGAAACGAGAAAGGTCTCAAGAAGATGGGACTATTATCGAAGGGTTTACCTTTTGGTAAGGGTATGATACAATAATGCCACGTTTAGGAATTTTCATTTTATTGGGGCGGGTTGTAGGATAACACAGATTAGAAAATCCCCTTTCTTTCTTGAGGGGTACTTACAGAGAATGATTTTGATTTATAAGGAGAAAAAATGGCGGTAAGGTTAAGAATGAAGCGGATGGGGCGTAAAAATAGACCATATTACCGGATCGGCGCATTTGACGCTCACGAGGAACGGGACGGAAAGGTAATTGAGAATCTGGGCACCTATGACCCTCTCGAATCAAATAATGAAAAACAGGTGACTTTGAAAAAAGAGCGGGTTGAATATTGGTTGAGCGTCGGCGCAAAGCCAACAGAATCAGTTGCCGCTGTGCTGAAGAAGTTCGGTATAGCTTTAAATACCTAGCGCAGTGTTACCGTTACCAAATCCCCGGCAGCAAAAGGGGCGAAGGAGGTTATTAATATCCTGCAAAAAAGAAATTTTACAGAGTAAATACAATAAGCCATGCGTATCGATGTTGTAACGTTATTTCCTGAGATGTTTGAAGACGTACTGGGACACAGCATCTTAAAGATCGCGAAGGAAAAAAAACTCGTCCAATACAATCTTTTTAATATTCGGGAATATGCAGATAACAGGCGATGCGTGGATGACCGCCCTTACGGCGGTGGACCAGGAATGGTAATAAAGCCAGAACCTGTCTTTAATACGATAGAAGCTATCGGACAACAAACCGATATCCATTCGAAAAAAATATTGCTAACACCACAGGGACACCGGTTTAATCAATCCATTGCAAAGGAACTAGCAAGAGAACCCTATCTAATGCTGATATGCGGTCATTATGAGGGGTTTGATGAAAGGATTCGAATGGGGCTTGATGCGTTCGAACTTTCTATCGGCGACTATGTCCTTTCGGGTGGTGAGATACCGGCAATGGTGGTAATTGATGCGGTAGTCAGGTTGATACCGGGAGTGTTGGGTGATCTGGATTCTGTAGTCAACGAATCGTTTAGCGATGATTTGCTGGAACATCCTCAGTATACCCGCCCGGCTGAATACCGGGGTATGAAAGTACCCGAGGTGCTGGTATCAGGACATCATCAGAAGATAAAAGAATGGCAAAAAGAACACGCTATAAAAAGAACCCGGGAAAAAAGACCGGATCTTATTGAATAAAATCTGGTTTTGAATTTAACAAGCTAACAATAGGAGACAAAGACGAATGAATATGATTGACGCAATTGAAAAAGAACAGATGAAAAAAAACGCACCACAATTCTCTGTGGGTGATCAGGTGGATGTATCAGTAAAGATTATCGAAGGTGAAAAAGAGCGCATCCAGGTCTTTAGTGGTGTGGTAATTGCAAAAAATGGCGGTGGTTTTAAAGAAACTTTTACTGTACGACGTATTGTTCAGGGCGAAGGGGTGGAACGCGTCTTTCCCATTCATTCTCCGAAGATTGTTGATATTAAGGTTTTAAAATCAGGGCGGATAAGGCGCGCCAAACTCTATTATATGCGTAAAAGGACAAGCAAAGGAACGAGATTGCAGGAAAAATTTGAACCTACGGCGCCGAAGACTATTCCAGCACAAAGTGCGCAACCCCGAAGTGATCAGGGTCAAAGCAATAGTAAATAGCACATTCCCAGTTCAATGGATACGGTGATTCCACCGTTATGAGGACAAAGAATATTGCAATTTTTTTGCGCTAAATATGTGACTTCATTCATAAACTTGTTTAAACGAAAAAAAATTGCGGAACCTCCTCATACGAGGACCAAAGGCACAAAAGGTGAACAGCTCGCCGTAAATTTTTTGAAGAAAAAAGGCTATACTATACTCCAGCGAAATTACCGGCGAAGAAATGGTGAAATTGATATTGTCTGTTACGATCGCGGAACCATCGCATTTGTAGAAGTCAAGACACGCTATTCTGACACGTATGGCCCTCCGGAACTCTCAGTGACAGAAACAAAAAAGAGACAAATTATCACCGTTGCCTTGCAGTATATTGCCGACAAGAAGATCGAAGGAACAAGCCTGCGCTTTGATGTAGTTTCTATCCTTTACTCTTCAGACAAAAAATATCCAACGATTACCCTTTTTAGAAATGCCTTTACTAAAAATGATGTGGTTATTTCCCGGATATGAAGCATAAGTCATGATTATTGATACCCACGCTCATCTTGATTTTCCTGATTACAAATCAGATCTGGAATCTGTTTTGTCCCGTGCAAAGGAAGCCGATGTAGACGGCATTATCAATGTAGGCACCAGCCTTGCTTCGAGCAAGAAAAGCGTTGCCCTGGCGAATCGGTTTCACAACATATACGCCAGTATTGGCATCCATCCTCATGACGCATCAAAGGTCTCTGAGCAAGACTGGCAAACCTTAGAATCTTTGATACATGAGAAGAAGGTGATAGCGGTAGGGGAAACGGGACTCGACTATTACCGCAATCGCAGTCCTCATGAAGATCAGCAGCGCATCTTTCATAAACATCTGACCCTGGCGAAAGCCCACAACCTGCCGGTGATTATCCATTGCCGGGAGGCGAGTGATGATTGCTTAAAAATATTGGATGAGCACAAGAATGGCATGCTTAAGGGAGTAGTGCATTGCTTTAGCGGAACGGCGGAGGTAGCGAAGAAATGCATAGAATTGGGTTTATATGTGTCATTTGCCGGCCCGATTACTTTTTCCAATGCAAACAACTTGCGGGAAGTTGCCAAATCGGTCCCCGTAGAGAGACTCCTCCTGGAAACCGATTGTCCTTTTCTTTCGCCACAACCCAAAAGAGGAGAACGCAACGAGCCCGCTTACCTATCTTACATTATCCCGGTGCTGGCCGATCTTTACGGGCTTTCAGCGCAAGATATCAAGCGAATCACCACCTTTAACGCTTATAAACTCTTTGGAATCGGCGAGCCTGAACACGATGGAAAGATTGCTTATGCTATTCGAAATTCGTTATACATAAATCTCACCAATCGCTGCTCAAACGTGTGCGCCTTTTGCATGCGGGAAACCTACCCTATCGTTAAGGGACATCATCTGAGTTTAACAAAAGAACCAACGACAGAAGAAATAATTCACGCCATTGGAGATCCTGGTGGTTATGATGAAGTTGTCTTTTGTGGTTATGGAGAACCTACGGAACGGCTGGACGAATTGATAGCCGTTGCACGCTTTTTGAAATCGAAAGGGAAGCGCATCAGGTTGGATACCAATGGTCATGGCGATCTGATCAATGGAAGACCGATTATCCACGAACTACAGGGGCTGATCGATACCATTTGCATCAGTTTGAATGCTGAAACGGCCGAAAAGTACGAAGAGATTTGTAAACCCGTTTTTGGCATAAAAACCTATCCTGCCCTTATTCAATTCATTAAGGATGCAAAGCGGGTAATACCCAACGTGCTGATTTCGATTGTCGATATACCAGGGGTGGATGTAGAAAAATGTGAAAGAATCGCTCGTGAATTAGGTGTTGATTTCAGGGTAAGAAAATATAATGTGCTTGGTTAATTTGATAGTATAGAAATTTTCATTTTATTTAAGCAGGTTTCAGTGTGGCATGGACAAACTTTGCTTGTCCGTGTTTAACTTAAATCCACATATTTTATATAGCACAAATTATTCCCCTCTTGGGAGCTTACTGTTGGACAATTTTTTGCTGGACAGGTTTAAGATAGGAGATGCCTT
>CAZBCT010000028.1:0-30876 GCA_964490485.1 uncultured Candidatus Brocadia sp.
ATGCCTAATCCACGCCGCCAGCGTTCGTTCTGAGCCAAGATCATACCCTTCATAAAATATTAAATTATAAAGGCTCCGGGCAAAACCCGGAGATCTCAACTTATTGTGAACTCACAAAGCTGATTCTTCATCAGCAGCACTACTCGCACGCATTTGACTTCTATTTTTTAAAAGAGCAAAGAATCAACTATTGCTGAAAGATCCGAATTATATACTTATTTAAAACAAAATCAAGAGAAAAATAAAATATTTTCAAATTTAGCTTTTTCTTCCCTAAAACAAGTACACTGATTAAAGAATTATACTTTTAAAAACTTTAATTGCAAATACAAAATTTCTTTTCAAGAAAATTCTCAAGAACAAACAGGATTGTCTCAAAACGATCTATCTTCACGCCCTGGCTTATGCCTTTTTATTCCCACCCACGCCCGTTAAACCTCCCACCACTTTCTCTTGATACGTCTGACGCAACCTTTATGGAAAGGCTGTAAGCCAAAACGGCTAAAGGGTGTCCTCCAGCGCAAATCCTATTTTTACTATAACCTCCCACCGGGCAATCTTTCCATTTTCAATGCGCCCCCTGGTTTCAACGACCTGAAACCACCGCATATTACGCAAGGTTTCCGAAGCCCTTGAAAGCGCATGCTGAATAGCATCCTCCATCGTCGTTGTGGAAGTACCCACCAATTCAACCACTTTATATATATGGTCATCCATAATAACACCTCCCTCTCTTTTGAATAAAAATAAAACCGACCTGATTTATATCGTTACTACTTTCTTTTTTTCATGCAAAAATCCTTCACTTTATCAACGGACAGGGTATTTAATACATCTCCGGTTTCCAGCCATCCCCTGCGCGCTATTCCCACACCCAACTCCATCATCCACATTTGATCCACATGGTGGGCATCCGTACTAATCGCAATCATGACCCCAGACTCCTTGGCCTTTCTACAGTTGATCTCATTCAGATCGAGCCGGTCATAATAGCAATTAATCTCAAGTGCGGTACCTGTCTCTGCACAAGCCTCAATTACCTTATCCATATCCACGTCATATCCCTCACGTTTGCTGATCAGGCGACCTGTGGGGTGGGCAATGATATTCACATAAGGATTATGAATAGCCGCAATCATTCGTTCCGTAATCTTTTCCTTCCCCTGTTTAAAACCACTGTGAATAGAAGCAACAACGACATCCAGCTTTTTCAACAGTTTATCAGAAAAATCCAACGCGCCGTCAGCCTTGATGTCCACCTCGGTGGCCTTGAGCAACGTAAATCCTTTAAACTTTTTGTTCAGCCTATCAATCTCCTCAATCTCTTCAAGCAGTTCTTCGTCCTTCAGGCCATGTGCCACATGAAGTGACTTTGAATGATCCGAAACCACAAGATACTGGTAATCCATCTTCATGGCATGATTGGCCATCTCCTCAAAGGTGGGGATACCATCGCTCCAGTTGGAGTGGTTGTGGAGATCCCCCTTAATATCTGAGAGTTCAATGAGTTTTGGCAATTTTCGCTCCCGTGCAGCCTCGATCTCGCCCCGGTTTTCTCGCAGTTCAGGCGGTATCCAATCGATCCCCAGGATCGTGTAAATTTCCTCTTCGCGCCGGCCTCCAATCTTTTCTTCCCCCTCAAAAATGCCGTATTCATTAATCTTGAATCCCTTCTTTTTCGCGATCTCACGGAGATGGATATTGTGTTCCTTTGAACCGGTAAAGTACTGCAACGCCGAACCAAACTCGTCTTCACGAACAACCCGCACGTCTACCTGCACACCTTCCTCAACCCGGACACTTCCTTTGGTATCCCCCGCCGCCAATACTTGCGTTACCCCCCGCATACCGACAAACGACTTCACAATGTCCGCACCTTTTGCACCAGACACAAGGATGTCTATATCACCGACCGTTTCTTTCATTCTCCGCAGTGAACCGGCAGCCTGGATATCCTTAATCTGTGCATTATGCCGTAGCTCTGCGATAATCCTTTTCACAATAGGATACGCTATCCCAATAGATATTCGTTGCTGACTCGTCTTGAACAATTCAATGCCCTTGAGTATATTTTCAATTTTCTTTTCACCGATTCCAAACAATCCTTTTAATTTATCCTCGTGCAAGGCATTCTCAAGGTCACTCAAACCAACGATACCTAACTCCCGGTTTAACATCGCCACGGTCTTTGGACCTAAACCCGGTATTTGCATCAGGGCTACCGTTTCTTCAGAAACCCCCTCCTTCACCTCTTCGTATTTTGCCATCTTACCGGTATGAATATACTCAAGAATCTTTTCCGCCGTACCTTCTCCTATGCCGGGAATGTCAGTCAATTTCCGTGTCTTGGCAATCTCCTCAATATCCTCCGCCAAATCACCAATTACCCGTGCAGCTTTCCGGTATGAATTGATCCTGAACGTATTTTCACCTTTGAGTTCCAGGATGTTGGCAATTCGTTCAAACAACGATGCAATTTCATGATTCTTCAGGGCAAATACTCCTCATCTTTAAACTAAAAAAACCGCAAAGATTTCCATGGCTTATAGATCTTCAATCCTCATTCAATATTCTGCGAGTCTATAAAAATATAAGGTTAATCACTGAATGTAGATAAGTATTCGATCCGGTTTCCACGATTATAGCAACGGAGGCAGGACACATCAATTTTTATTTATTGACATGAACGGGGGACTTTTAGCATAATTCACCCGTTCATTTTTTTGACTACCAGTATAGACCACTAAGACTCACAAGCCTTGAGACGATAAGCATTTCTCGCCTCTGTGGCAAAAAGTTCTACAAAAAGGAGAATGCGTAAAATGGGAGAGCAGATGATTGGCATTATTGGCGGCAGCGGTCTTTATAATATTGAAGGAATCAGGGAGATAAAATCTGTATCCATTGAAACACCGTTTGGCAAACCTTCCGATAGTTTTACCGTAGGCACCCTGGAAGGCCGCAGAGTAGCGTTTTTGCCGCGACACGGTAAAGGACATACCATTTTACCTTCAGAGCTGAACTTCAGGGCTAATATCTACGGGATGAAAAAGCTGGGGGTGGAACACATCATTGCCGTCAGTGCGGTAGGAAGCATGAAGGAGGAAATAAAACCTTTAGATATTGTAATTCCGGATCAATTTTTTGACAGGACACGGGGCAGGATCAGCACCTTTTTTGGAGAAGGGATTGTTGGTCATGTAAGCTTTGCTGATCCCATATGCGGAACACTGGCCGACACCCTCTATACCGCAGCTAAATCGGTAGGCGTCCAGGTACATAAAGGCGGCACGTATTTATGCATGGAAGGCCCACTCTTCTCCACACGCGCAGAATCGCAGGTATACCGCCAGTGGGGCGTAAGCGTCATCGGTATGACGAACCTCCAGGAGGCAAAGCTGGCGCGGGAGGCAGAGATCTGCTACAGTACCCTTGCCATGGCTACGGACTACGACTGCTGGCATGTAAGCGAAGAAACGGTAACCCTGGAAATGATCATTGGAAATCTGAGCAAAAATGCCGAAACCGCAAAACGAATTCTCAAGGCAGCCATTCCTAAAATTGAGCTTAAAAGAAGCTGTGCATGTGCAACAGCGGTTCAGAATGCCATTGTAACGCACAAGGACATCATTCCCGAAAGCACCAAAAAGAAACTGGATATTATCTTTGGTAAATATCTGAGATAAGGTAAGTATTTAATTAGGCTGCCTTTGGCAGCTCCTTTAAATCTCCCCTCTAAAAACAGGGGCCGGGGGGGTGTTACGACTGATTTACACACCCCTTAATCCCCTCTTTCTAGAGGGGAAAATATCCGTTTGAAATTCCTATACCTTGAAATAACTGCAACTTGCTGAATTACAACCCTTTTTACGTTTGAATCAGGCTGCCTTCGCCAGCAACGTTAAGGTTGCATGATAATCATATGATCTTTTCGCCGGTAAGGGTACGCAAACTTTGGATAAACCGTGTCTTCTTTTTATTCGTTTCCCTTAAAACGGCCAGGTAGGATTCCCACTCCTTTGTCCGATGGGTCTTTCGATAAATGTCGCGCACCTGTTTCAGGTAGCCCACAGCCGTTTCATATGCCGAAGGCTTCGTTAACGCGATCTGATTTTCTGCCAACTCACACCATATCTTGAGCGCCTCATCCGGGTACTTCCCTGCGATAGCACGGGCAACCTGGGCGTGCGCCTCGGAAAACCACTGACTCCTGGCGTAAGACTTTTTGTACCAATGCAATACCATGTCAGCGTCTTTCTCCTTGTCCGCTATATCAATTAATACGTCATATGCAGGGAAACTTTTGGAATACCTTTCTTTTCCTTTTGTTGGATTCTTTAGTTCTCCTTTGGTTTGAGCATTTCCCGTTTCCAAAAATTTTAACGCCCAGCCCCTGATCGTTGCTTCATTTTTCGTTTTCGCCGCCGCTTCTATGAGTTTGTTGTAATTTTCCAGGCAGGGAGAACCTAAAAATTCTTCCTTCCGTAAGAGCAAAATTGAATTATAATCACCGCTTTTTTCTGCAAGTTTTGCAATATGTTCCCTCAGGGTACTCGCAATCCCCGGGTATTTTTGGCCAACCTGCTGTATGCCCTCTTCTGCCGCTTTTCTGGCTTCATCATATTTTTTTGCCCCGATCAACCTCTCGACATACCGTACCCAACTGCCGGTAATTTTTGCCTCTTTCGCACACAAGGGAAGCACCTCTTCTTTCCTGCCGGATTTTTCTAAGGCTGAGATAAGAAAATTGGATATACGGTCTCTCCGGTAGTTGGTGCTAAATTCGTTGTCAGGATTCTTTGAAGATGGCAAATGAGCAAGCCTGCCTGATAAATCGTCTGCCGCTGCAGACCATGCCGTTTTGTCACGTATTGATCCTAAGATTTCGTAAGTACCACTGCACAGATCGTATTCGTCCTGCAATTCCGCTTCTATGATGAACATAATCTTCCTGACGTTTGGCCATACACACTTTTCAACCGCTTTGAATCCGATTTCCAGGCATTCAGAAATTTGCAAGGCTGAATCACCTTCGTCATCACAGGTTTCAACGTACGCATTCCCTTTTTCCAGCAATTCCCCGGCAATAGTAGTGACGGCATCGTAATAACCCTGGTCAAAAAGCGTCAACATCATAGACTTCACCCTGCTGAAGTCAGACGGATTCCCTTCGTCTGACCAATGGTTGCGCCATGCCGGTTCTGATGTAATGTTGTCTATCTCCTGGCGTATGCTGGAAACAAGTTTTTCTACCTTGCCACCGGCCAACCGTGCGCTGTCCAAGAGTTCTGTGTAAACCTCAGGATACTTATTTGCAAGCCTTATTACTAATTTCACCAAAAACTCCTTGTCGTGCTGGTCAAGAAACTCTGCAATATCGTTGTCCGGGGTTGATTTGGCGGAAGACTTTTTTGGTCGAGTTTGGGTATCTCCGGAATCATCGGAATCGTCGGAATCGTCGTACTCATCTTCATGATCTTCATCATACTCACCGTCGTCAAGGCCTTCCATCCTCTTAATATCCGGGTCCGTAGGTTGCGCCATTGGTATTTTTCTCTTTTCTTTAATAGCCTGAGAAAATTCCAGGAGCGTGGCAACGGCATGTTTGCAACCGCTGCCGCAGGGACAGGTGCAATCGGATACGATCTCCTTTTGCTGACCTTGCCCCTGTATTGTAACGAGGGTTGTATATTCATCGGTGCCAGATACGGTGGCGAGAATTCCCTTCGGTGAAATTCTCAGGTTCGTAACCCGGCCGCGCCTGAAATAATCTTCTCCTCTTTTTAAAATCCGGCTGCCAGCCCAATTCATCAAATCATTCCAGGTTAATCCTCTAAAATCCTCTTCCAGGTTTTCCAATGACAAACTTCCTCCTTCATTCTCCAGAAATCTTCATGGTATGAAATCAGCTTTTTATAGAATCTGTAGCTGTATACCCTGTAAATATTACGGGTTTTTATTATTTGAGATTATATTTGAACAGTTTCTTCGAGCGATATTGTTTTTGCGGCATAGAGAAGCGCCGCCTTAATATCATCTTTCTTGAGAAATGGATATTCTTTCATTATCTCGTCCTCTGTTTCACCATAGGCAAGTTTTTCCAAAATTATTTCTACCGTCAACCGTGTTCCTTTGATTACCGGTTTGCCAAACATCATTTTTGGATTTATTTCTATTCTTTTTAATAATTTTTTCTCCACGTTGACGCCTCCTGCAAAAATATTACATAGATGTAAATCTAAATTTTTCTCTGGTGATAACAACAAAATGTTTCGATATTCTATAGATACCTTTACATTTTATTTATGGGCGCTACTCAAAAACCGGCGATCTAGTTGTTTAGCTGAGTGCTCACGACAAAGTTCATCTTATAAAATTTTCAAAAAAATCAGACCGCCTTCGGTGGTAAAAGGGTAAAAGACTCAAAGGGTAAGAGTCCTGGCGCAACGAAATCCGATACCGTAGCCACGGCCACCTGGACCGCTGAGGTCGCGGCTGGTGCACCGGCAACTGTCACCTCCATAGTTCCACGAGCCGCCGCGCACAACACGTGTTTTGCCCTTTTCGTACCAACTACCTGTCCACTCCCACACATTTCCACTCATATCGGAGATACCTTCCTGCGTATTGCCTCCGATGAAAATCCCTACAGGAGAAGCCCTTCTACTTCCAGTTTCATTTGTGTTGCATTTGTTCACATCAAATTCTTCGCCCCATGGATACTCTCGTCCGCTTTTTCCAGCCGCCACCGACTGCCATTCCAGCTCGGTAGGAAGATGATAGGTGTACCCATCTTTTCTGGTTTTGGTCAGCCAATTGCAAAATGCATACGCTTCGTTCCATGAAACACCCACAACGGGAGAATTCGGACACTTCCATTTACGCTCGTGCCAGAATAAGGGAAATTTCTCTTCTTGTTGTTCAAGCCATTTCTGCCCTCGCAGGTTCCAATATTTTGGCGTTTCATACCCTTTGGAATCAATAAATTCCTTATACCACTGGTTGGTAACCGGATATTTGCAAATTTCAAAGGGGGCAATAGTAACCTTACCCAAGCCTTCCAAAGCATATTGCCCACCTTCAATTTTTACAAATTCCTTTAAATCCCTCGGATCACCCAGCCAACCAAGAATTTCTCCGGCCTCAGTAAGTATTTTAGGGTCCTGTTCGGGTTTGTGCTCAAATATTGAACATAAGCGTTCCTGCGACAGCTTAACGGCCTTTGAGTCTCTCATGCCTGGATGGATGTCCAATAAACAGTTACAAGCTAATCTCCAATTTCTGAAAGGACTTGAATCCCGGAAGCGCAACTTGTCCTCAACAATGCCCATGGCGATTGCGTTTGCGGTGTTGCTTAAATGACCGATGAACAATTCAATCATTTCTTTAAACCAGTCATTATCCCAATATTTTTCATTAATTACTTTGGCGTGGTCACGTTCAAACATCGCTATTTTCCTTGCCATCAGGAATTCCTGAAAAGTCAGATGCCAGAAACGAAATTGCCCACCCTCAAGCTTTAACAAGCCGCAGTTTTGTTCTATGTTGTCGAATTCTTTTATCAGTCTAAGATCGTACTGCGTTGGTTGTTCATCCTTTTGCCTTTCAAAAACTGTCTCCATGACTCTAAGGGCTAAGGTTTTATCAAATCCTATTTTATTTGCGTCAAAGTCCTCATCCAGCTTTCTTTGTTTCGCAGTGTGTACTTCACACGCCAGCTCCATTAAAAATCTTAAAACTTCGTTTGAATTGGGAAAACGCTTGTAGATGAGATTGCTTATGACTTTTTCATAGAGGTCTGCCCGTTGTTCTGGCAATTTTTTGTCGTAATGATAGAGAACGCACGCTGCCGTGAGCATCAACGGGGTTGTAATTAATTCTTCAACATTTGAGTGATCCTTAATTTCGCCAAACATTACGGTGGGTGTTTTCCCTTTTTCTTGCAGTTCGCGGTCAAGGCCATACCATTTTTCAATAAAAAGTTCTACCTGTGCTAAGGTAAGGGAGTTGATTTCCACCCGTTTTTCGCCAAATTGGTTATTGACAGCAGGATCTATGCCGTGAGGCCTGCCCGATAGCGCCATTTTATTACAGCCATAATCAGTTCTTAGGGTAGCCAGTGATTCAACCACAATTTTTCGTAGTTCTGGCTCGATTTCATCCAGCCCGTCAAGTAAAAAAATAGCTCGCTTTTCTTTGCAATACGCCCTGACAAGTTCCATGGTCAAACCGTTTTTTGTGGCTTCAAAATAATCAGACAAAATTTCTTCTGCCAGTCCAGTGCCAGATACATGGCTTACTGGTTTCTTTTTCATGTGCGGTAAGTCGCGTAAAAACACCAATACCGGTAAAAAGCCATTCAGCTCTGCTTTATTTTTGTCATTTACTATAGTGTAAGCCAGATACTTGAGTAAGGTCGTTTTACCTGAGCCTGCCTGTCCGCTTATCAATAAGTAATCGTTCTCTGCTATAAGAATCTCGATATCAACGGCATGTTCTACCTCCTCTTGATGTGGTTTTGTTTTTTTGCCCAGCGGTTCGGTATAGATGGAAATAAATACTTCCGGTTTTGTTTTCGGCGGTGCTGCATAGAGGGGAATAAATATTTCCGGCAAGGTTAAACGAATCAATTCCTTGTCCTTCGTGTCAACCAGTTTATCAATATCCATTTTTTCGCAGCGCATGGATATCCAATTTTTATAGGCAGGAGGTATAGTTAATGGCAGTTCAGGTTCAGGAATGGTCTCCTGTTTCTCTCCCGGCTTTGCAACTTTTTTATCAGAGTTAAGCATATCAAATTCTGCCACGCCATCCTTTCCATTTTCAGTATCAATACGCCAATCCCTTTTATCTCCAACAAATCGCCTGAAATTGAGGGTTATCGTTTTTTTATCCCAATCAAAGGTAATGTGTTGAAATCTGCTATAATAAGATTCGATTGGTTCACTCCCTGTATAAATCCCACCTGCTTGAAATTGACAAAACTTGCCGCCTTGAATATCCCTGAAATATCCCCCTTTTGGTTTATGGAGATGACCGGAAAGCAAAAGTAAATCTGGCGCTTTGAAATTAGTTCTGCACGAACTCTCGTCTATTTCCAATAGCCAATCTAGAGGATGGTGAAAGACACTTATTACCAAATCTAATTCTCCATTCTCTAAAAGTTCTTCTTTCGCATTTTTTATTTGATATTCTCCAATTGCAATATTTTCTCTCTCGGTTTCGGATGATTTCCTGCACATCCATGCGGAATTCAAACCCATTAGCCCAATCCGCTTTTTACATCTGGCATTATAGAGAGTCACAAAAGGAACAAGCCTTCCATGCCTGCTCGTAAGATGCTTGTAATTCGTTTCAATAAAATGAAAATAATTCTCCATTCCTGCGAAATATCTATCCCTGTGTTTCTTGTTTTCCAACAAGGCATTGAGCTCTCTCATTCCTTTGAAAAACAACAACTCTCCCTGTGCATATTCATTGCAATCAGTGTCATGATTCCCGGGTACAATAAACAACCTCTCAGCCGGCAGTTTCAGTGTCGAAAGCAGTTTGTCGAAAAATGTTTTAGCCAGCGCGTATTCTTCCTCCTTACCACTATAGGCAACATCACCACTCATTATTATAATTTCCGGTTGTAAACCGTTTCTCCGGTCTTCTTCAATCCTTTCAATCAATGGATCGAGGACAACAGACCGGTCGAAATTTTCCTGCGAATTAATATGGAGGTCAGAGATATGGAGTATCTGAAATACGGACATACGGTATCTCCTCAAAATATCCTGAAAACTCGCACATGAATAAGCCTTAATAAATCAGGCTTGGTTTAAAACACAAAACCCAGCGACGTTCTCTTATAGAAACAAACTCTTTACCCACCCCTAAATCCCCTCCTGGGAGGGGACTAAAGGGTGGGTTTCCCTCCCAAGAGGGGACTTCTCAAATTCCCCTCCTGAGAGGGGTAGGGGTGTGTAAAGCAATAACCAAAAGTTTAAAATTCCCGGCCGTAAATTTCGGGACTGATTTCTCCGTGGTAACAAGAAAATGCGTCCCCGGGGCTTTCGGTTTCCCTACTAACTCCTGGGACAGCGGGTTATAATTTGTTCGGCTGCATCAAGGCAACCGACGCAGGAGCAGGGTCTGGACTCAAAATCGTGCACGCTCCCTTCCTCCGTGAAGAAAGGGACTCTGGCTGCTTGCGGGGATGTCCCCGCAAGATTCGAGTACTGGCGCAACGAAATCCGACATTGTTGTTACGGTTGTCCGGATGGTTGTTGTTGCGGTTGGCGCACCGGCAGTTGTTACCTTCATTGTTCCACGAGCCGCCGCGCACAACACGTTCGACCCCACCCCACAAATTATAGTAAACGCTTAAAGAAAGTTGTCATTGCGAGGGCGTTAGCCCGAAGCAATCTCTATCGTGGGATTGCTTCGCTGTCGCTCGCAATGACCAGTACATATCAACTTAAATGTTTAGGAATTTCAATATAAAATTGTAGCGCTGGGGTTTATCCCCAGCAATTGGCCAACCACAAGGGATCGGCGCTACGTCTCAAAAGATGCATTCAAAGAAAGAAGTCGTTGGGTTTTTGTCTTTTAAAACCCAACCTAATTCATAGCTCTCCTAAGTTTTATGTGGATACATTTTCAGTACCGTTATTTCTCAGGAGCGTCATAAATAAGATCTTCAGGGTAAAAGAGCGCTCTAAAGGTGATCACGCGCAGGTTCTGTTTCTCCACCCCCTGCCTCACACGTGTTAAGTTAAGGAACAACCATCGCCGGCAACCTCTTATGCGTGCTACATCCGTCATGTCTCCCGCTGGCGGGGGTATAGGGGGTGGATTGGACTTCTCTTATCGCTTCAAATACCCCTTTCTTATGGATACGAATTTTCACCTTTACCTTGGAGTTGATTCACCAACCATTGCAAGTGTGCCATGGTTTAAAAATGCTTATAGATATTCAGATTATGAGCCTGCAGAAATTCCTGGTTCTGCCAGTCCACCCCCTTGATCCCCCGCCAGCGGGGGACAACAGGAAGATGCCAGTAGTGGACAACTACCCATCGCATTTCCGATTGTTTTCATACCGTTGTAAGTCACACGGGGCAAGCATGGACAAACGGGGTTTGTCCATGCAGCCAGAAAACCGTTCAACTTAACACCTTTGCCCCCCACCACCGTCACCGGGGGACAACCTCCTGCACCCCCGCTGGTGGGAAATAGCCTATTGTCCCCCTCTAGCGGGGGCGAAGGGGGTAGAGTTCTGTCGGGAAAGTTTGTGTTTAAACTTCATCGAAGGCATAAGTTCATCGTGCATTACCAGGGACAAGACGCGATCAATCATTGATTCCCGACCCGATTCGTTGCTCCGGCTGCTTTTTCTATCTCTTGCAGTGTTGTTTGAAACTCACTCGCCCACAGTTGTGTCTCTTTCTTTACCATGTCCCTTATTTTCAAGATAAACCCTTTACATAATACAAGGGACTTTTCTGCCTGTTCCTTAGTGGAAACACTGCCGGAATAACCAAGCATGTTCTGCTCCCAGTCAAAACAAAAGGTTTCCATTGCCTTGTCCAGTTCCATTTGGGTAATCATGTATCTCACCCAGCCACTGGTCAACCCTGCAAACCGGTCCAGTGCAATGAGAATGGCAGCAACTGCTATTGCGATGGTAGCCCAGAGAGGATTGAGTTTGCCTGTATTAAAGATCTGAGTCAACACGGGAATAATGCCTGATGCGCCGGCTACAATGATGGCGCTCAAACGCAAACTGTATCCCCAGACCCTTTTACCCCGTCGTTTATCGTCGTACCACGCTATCGCTTTCCTGGTTTCCTGAATAACGTACTCATACAGTTTTTTCAATGAAACGTCGAAATCGTTTGAGTTCCAGGACAGCACAGGAAATGAATTCTCATTTTTATTGTTTGACATGGGAAAAACACCTTCCTTTCTATAAGTGAGGCCTAACCGATATAACACGTATGATACAGAGAAGAAAACACTTATTCTAATGAAATACCCGGCACAACTGAAAGTCAAATATTTTTTTGCGAGTTTTTTCACAACCCCTCCCACAAAACCTCTGGGGTAGGCCAACCGTCTCCGTCCCGGTTAACGTAATAATGACAAGGGGGGGACGCTTGTACAATCAGGGGATGATTCGGCTGAGATGTAGCCGTGCTGTGAAATTACTTAGTTGTCGGATTTTATGGTAAGATCAAAGCGTTAATGCTTTGTACTTGTCATGTAAAAGGGTTGTTATGATGCCCGGAACAAGCATTCCTGTCGGCTGTTTATTAATCATGGAAACCGGCATTACTTCCATGAGGGAGTTCGTGAGAAAAACTTCCCCGGCTGCCAATACCCTTTCCAGCCCAAAAAGCTCCTCAGATGCATGAATACGGTTTTCCTTGCACAATTCCAGAATGATCCTGCGGGTAACACCCGGCAGGAGATTGGCCTTCAGGGAAGGGGTAATCACGGTGTTTCTTTCAACAATAAAGAGATTGCTGACGGCACATTCGGTAATCTGATTCTCTGTATTCAGAATAAGTGCATCGTGGGCGCCCTGGTCAACCGCCTCTTTCTTAATAAGGTAATTTGCCACATAGCTAAGTGTCTTGTGGCTTGAGATGGGACACGTGGTGCTTCTCCGGATATGGGAGGTAATAAGCGATACGCCTGTTTTATAGCATGAGGCAGGATAGGCAGGAAGCGGTTTTGTATGAATTAAAAAGGTGGGTTGGCATATATCTGCCGGGATGAGCCCATTCATGCCAGATCCGCGCGACAATGTCATCCGGACATAAGCGTTCTGCAGGTTGTTCCCGGCAAGGAGTTGTTCAATAATCTGCTGCAGGTTCTGAAACGTATAATGAAAGGGGATATTAAGATACCGGGCGGAATTCACGAGACGAGTAACGTGATCATCGAGTCGAAAAGGTTTCCTGTCGTAGACCCTAAGGGTCTCAAAAAGCCCATCCCCGTAAAGAAAACCCCGATCCAGGATTCTCAGGTGACATTCTGTTTCTTTTACAATGGCGTCATTTAAGTAGACAACGTTGGACATTGCCGGCATCATGTACCGCTGATATGCATAAAATTATGCGCCTTTAAGGAGTCAATGAGAGCCCTGGCCTTGTGCATAGTCTCTTCGTATTCATCTTCTTCATTAGAATCTGCCACAATACCGCTCCCCACCTGAAAATACACGGCGTTGCCTTTCATGATGAACGTGCGTATAGCTATATTCAGGTCTGCATTTCCATTAAACCCGATATAACCGATAGCTCCTGTGTAGACGCTTCGCTGGGTGGGTTCCAGTTCGTCAATGATCTGCATGGCACGTATTTTTGGCGCTCCGGTAATGGATCCTCCGGGAAATGCAGCCTTAAGCAGGTCTATAAAATCATATCGTTCATACAAATCCCCTTCAATAGTAGAAACCAGATGATATACGGTGGGATAGGCTTCTAAAGCTTTTCTTTCGGTAACTTTGACGGAACCATAATCGCACACGCGGCCAAGGTCATTACGCTCCAGATCAATAATCATGGTAAGCTCGGCATCATCCTTTGGGCTCGAAAGCAGAGCTTGTTTCATAAGCTCGTCTGAATTACTGTCCTTACCACGGGGCCTCGTGCCTTTGATGGGACGGGTCTGAACATGTCCGGCATGAATTTTAAGGAATCGTTCCGGCGAGGAACTGATAACGGCACCCTCATCAAAAGCCAGATACCCCGAAAACGGCGCTGGATTTACCGAACGCAATTTTTTGTACAGTTCATACGGAGGGATATTAATATGTGTCTCTATTCGTTGCGAGAGATTGACCTGATAAACATCGCCGGCGGCAATGTAGGCCTTGATGCGTCTGATTGCACCCAGATAGCGTTCCTTTGGAAAGTTAAATTTCAGCGTAGGTTCAGATATTTCCGGATTGGATGTGTCGTGGCCTGATTCATGTGCCACATCGGATTTTCTGCTTAATACTTCACCAAGATATCCCATTCTGTCTTGCAGGGTAGTGCCCAAATCGAAATCTGCCCCGATTACATAACATTTTTGCAGGAAATTATCATAGGATATAATTGTGTCATAAAACCCCAGGCACATATCAGGCAAGCCGAGATCGTCAATTGTCCTCGTGGTTAGTCTTTCTATAAAGAGGCACAGGTCGTAACCAAAATATCCAACCACACCGCATTCGAAAGGGACGGATTCGGTGGTATTCTTTAACGAGAACTGCTTGAGCAGCTCGCGGAGGTGTTCAAAAGGGTTTCCTTCAATTTCAAGGACACCACTGCTGTCAGTCAAGGTGATTTTTTGTCGTTTTGATTTCATCACGAGGAAAGGATTAAAACCCAAAAAGGAATATCGCGAAATTCCTTTTACCGGCAAGGCGCTGTCGAGAAAAAACAGGTGCGGTTGTGAAGAAAATCTGCAAAATGCCTCTAAGGGGGTGCAGGCATTTCTGACTTCGTGGATAAAAACCTCACCTGTCATGTTTTTGCTGGTATTCATGGACGTTATGAGGGTCGTTAGATCGTGATGGGTTCATAAAAAACGACAGTTCTTTTTCCATACAGGATTTTAATATCTTCAAATGTGGTCAGAGAATCTTGTTTTGCGGTGATTAATTCTAGATATGGTACAAAATTTTGTCAAGGTAAATCACCGGTAAAGTGCCTTAAAACGCCGTATTTATCCTTGTTATTTCCATATGAGTATGCTAACATTATCGAAATAGATGACGTGCTAATTGTCAGTATGAGAAAGGAGGTGACTTAAGGATGTATCCCCTTTTTTCTTAATCCTTCTGACATTGTAGGCTGCAACCGATTACTGATTTCTCCGGGTCGTAAATTGGTGTGTTGGAATTATTCTGAGTTTGATTTCGGCAAGGTAAATTATAGAGGCACATAGTTAAAGCTATGCAAGGGCACATTAAGAAATACCTTGAACATATTGAGCACAACAGGAATTTCTCCTTACAGACCCTAAGGGCATATCGAAATGATTTAGATCAGTATCTTTCATTTCTTGTTGGGGAAGGTTGCCCGGACCTTGAAAGCGTTACCCGCTTGTTATTGAGAAGTTTTCTTGCCTACTTAAAAAAACAAGACTATTCGAAAACCACGATTGCCAGGAAGCTGGTGGCAATCCGGTCACTTTATAAATTTCTGTGCCGCGAGGGTATTCTGAAAGGTAATCCTGCGGAGAACCTTCGGGCGCCAAAACTGGAAAAAAACCTTCCCGGATTTATGAGTGTTAAGCAGACCGAAACTCTCATAGATCTTCCGGTCTTGAACACGGTGTCAGGCATTCGTGACAGGGCTATTCTGGAAACCTTGTACAGCACCGGCATGAGGGTAAGCGAATTAGTTGGAACGGATATTGATGATATAGATTTTTTCAATGAAGTCGTCAAAGTGAAGGGAAAAGGAAAAAAGGAACGTTTGCAACCTATTGGAAATCATGCTTTAGATGCCATACGATCATATCTTGACAAAAGGGATTCAGTCAGTAAGGCGCTTTTTTTAAACAAACGTGGAGGACGTTTGACTGAGCGCAGCGTAGCAAGGATGCTAGAAAAGTATGTAAAAATGGCTGGTATGAGCCTTAATATTTCTCCCCATACCTTTCGACACAGTTTTGCCACCCACTTGCTAGACAGCGGGGCCGATTTACGGTCTGTACAAGAGCTTTTGGGTCACGCCAATCTTTCTTCAACACAAATCTATACCCATATTACTACAGAGCGTCTGAAACAGGTATACGATAAGGCGCACCCCAGGGCTTAAATGACTGGTTCTATTGAGTCATTAGCTGAACTGAAAGTCTGTTGTAATACTCTGAAAATCTTGTTGCTGTTGGATTGTCCCGGCATTCACGGTGGGTGCATTTTCAATCTTAACCACAACTCATGACGAAATATACTATGAGAAAACAAGAAAAAACAAAGAGTAATCGCCAGGTTGAAAACGAAGGTTGTATCGCAGTTGCCAATGGAAGCGAACAGAAACACCATGAAGACATCGCGACCGATGTATGTTTGTCACACTCGATTCTCGATCAAACGATGGAGGGTATTGTGGTATGCGATGTAAGCGGCAGAATCGTGCGTGCCAGCAAAGCTGCCTATACCCTTTGTGGCGGAGATCCGGTATCAAAAATTTTCGAAGAGGCCTTTCCCATTCAAATAAAAACCGGAAAAAAAGGGTATAAGAATTTTCGTATTGAAGACGTTTTAAATAGCAAAATTATTCAGGGCGCCGAAGTGAGTCTGGCGTATTCCTTCGGTGACTGTTCAGATGATACGAAAGTATTCCATATGCTTATGAATGCTTCGCCTTTGCGAAATGCAGAGAAGGTAGTAGTTGGTGGTATTGTTATATTATCAGATGTTACTGAACAGAAGCGAGTGAAAAGACGGAAGGACACATTGTATACCATAACACGCGTTTTGGCAGAGTCGTCTACGTTTAAAGAAGCCTCACCAAAGATACTTCAGGCCCTGTGTGAATGCCTGGAATGGGATGTCGGGGTACTGTGGACGGCTGAAACAAAAACCGGCACGTTGCATTGTTCAGAAATGTGGCATAAGCCCGCCGTAGAAATTCCGGAGTTTGAGGCGCTTACCCGGCAGATCACCTTTTCCCCTCATGTTGGACTGCCCGGCAGTGTTTATGCGAGCAAAGCCCCTCTCTGGATTACCAATGTCGTTTCTGATGCGAACTTTCCCAGGGTAGCAGTTGCAGCCAAAGAAAAGTTGCATGGGGCATTTGGTTTTCCTGTCCTGACTGGAGATACTATCTTTGGGGTAATTGAATTATTCAGCCGCGAGATACAGCCATCTGATGACGATCTACTCAAGTTAATGGCCTCCATCGGTGAACAGATCGGTCAGTTCATCAAACGTAAACGATCAGAAGAATCTCTCATACACCGGATAGACTTTGAAAAGACCGTTGCCAGTATCTCTTCAAGATTTATCGTCTTTTCAGACTTTAATAATGCCATTTTCAAATCATTGGCTGACGCTGGCAGGTTGTGTGACGCTGGCAGGGCATACCTTTTTCAGTTCCGGGATAATGGCGCCTTTATGGACAATTCCAATGAATGGCATGCAGAAGAGGTTGCCCCTGAAATTCAGCATCTCCAAAATCTTCCCACGGCAATGTTTCCCTGGCTCATGAAGAATTTGCAAGCCGGCAATGTGATTCATATTCCAGATGTTTCTCAAATGCCTGCGGAGGCCGCTTTTGAAAAGCAGGAATTTGAAAAGAGAGATATCAAGGCAACCGTGATTTTGCCGGTAAATACCGAAAAGGAATTAATCGGATTTGTTGGCTTTGACAGCGTGGTGGCTGTCGATCCCTGGCATGAGGAAGATATAGCACTGCTGCATATCACGGCAGAGATCATAGGAAATGCTGTTGCACGTAAACACTCGGAGGCACTTATTACCTATATGGCCTACCATGATACCCTCACCGGCTTGCCCAACCGCAACTTATTTCAGGACCGTTTGAAAGTAGCGTTAGTTCATGCACAACGTCATAAAAGGATGGTTGCTGTTATGATCATTGACCTGGATCAGTTCAAAACTGTAAATGATGTCCTGGGACATCACATAGGTGATTTGCTGCTGAAAGAGATTGCAGGGCGGCTGACACACTGCGTGCGTAAGGGCGATACCATTGCCCGCACGGGTGGTGATGAATTTACCATCATCCTTCCCGATTTAATTCATGCACTCAATACGATCATTGTTGCCAGTAAGATTATTGATGCACTTAACCAGACCTTCAGACTCGAAGGCCATGAAATTCATGCCACGAGCAGCATCGGGATCAGCCTTTATCCACTTGATGCAGAGAGTCCGGAAGATCTGGTCAAAAAAGCCGATATTGCCATGTACCTTTCCAAGGCACGCGGTAAAAATACTTACCGTTTCTACCGATCTGAGATGAACAACGTGAAGAAATAATCGAAGCTGGGTACCAGACAATTTTCCCGATAAATGAGCATTTCATCTGCTACGCAGTGTAGTCAATTTGTGTTTGATAATTTTTTATATTCGTGATACAGTTAGTTTATGAAAAATACACCTTCAGCATTTCCATTAAAACCATACCTTCTAAAACATCGCTTTTACCCGTTTCGTGAATATCTGAAGGAACATTTTGCCCATAAGGTGCACAAGATCCCGATTCACGCAGGTTTTACCTGCCCTAATCGTGATGGGCGCGTTGCGGTGGGTGGTTGTACGTACTGTATCAATGAAAGTTTTAGCCCCAATGTCAAAGAAGCTTTCCTTCCGGTAAGGGAGCAAATTGCAAAAGGAAAGGTATTCCATAAAAAGAGATGCGGCGCAGAAAAATTTATCGCCTATTTTCAGTCTTTTACCAATACTTACGCTGATATAGATACATTAAAATCATGTTATGAAGAGGCGCTCAGTGACAGGGATGTTGTGGGAATTTCTATAGGCACCAGACCAGATTGCATCACGGACGATATTTTAAGTCTTATCGATGGGTATACAAAAAAATATCACGTTTGGATCGAATACGGACTCCAATCCATCCACGACAAGACTTTAAGACGAATTAACCGGGGGCATGACTCCAGGATATTTCTGGATGCCGTACAGCGCACAAAAAATACTTGCATCAATATATGTGTTCATGTTATTTTAGGATTACCCGGCGAGACGGAAGACGAGATGCTGGAAACCGCCGAGGCTGTGGCAAGTTTAGGAATACAGGGAATCAAGCTCCATCACTTATATGTGGCCAAAAATACGGCATTGGCTGAGGAGTATTTTCAAGGGAAAGTGCAGACCCTGGACATGAATACGTATATCAAACTTGCTGTCGGTTTTTTAGAGCGTATCCCATCTGATGTTACCGTGCAAAGGCTCGTAGGCGACACGCATGGAAATTTTCTTCTATCACCCGTATGGAAGGCCAGCAAGGCGGAGATTACCGACGGGATAACGCAGGAATTTGAGCGTCGTGGCGCGTATCAGGGCTTACGATATACCAGTTCCGTGTCCGTAACGAAACATGCAATTTCATGCCCTTCAAAAACCATGGAGGGACAAGAAACAGAAGCGTTAGGATTCCACACCATAAATATCTAAGGCGGGCGTAATTCAGTGGTAGAATACCAGCTTCCCAAGCTGGGTATGAGGGTTCGATTCCCTTCGCCCGCTCCATCTATAAGGGAGTAGGAGGATTTCGCATGATATTACCATTGCAAATTACGGCACGAAATATAGAACTCACCGAAGCGATCGAAGCTAATATCCGTGAGCATGCAGAGAAGTTAGATAAGTATTACAGCAAAATTACGAGCTGCAGGATCATGGTTGAGGCGCTTCCCCACAGATCCTTGTATAACCTGCATATCGACATGACGGTTCCTGGCACAGAGCTTGTGGTAAAACTTGATCCAAACAAAGATCTTTATCTTGCCATACGAGATGCCTTTCGTGATGCTTGCCGTAAGCTGGAAGATTTTGCCAGAAGGCAGCGCGGTGATGTGAAACAACATGCGGAAGCGCCCCATGGTCTTATTAAAACGCTGTTTCCGGATCAGGGTTACGGCTTCCTAACCACAATGGATGGTCGTGAGGTATATTTCCATGAACATAGTGTCCAGAACCATAAATTTAAACAGCTGACCGTTGGGATGGAAGTGCGATTTGGTGAAGAAATGGGAGAAAAAGGGCCACAGGCGACGTATGTGAGAGTGATATGAAATAAAAAGTGCCGATTAATTAGTTGCGGCAAGGTGGCACTATGATGTTAACCAAAAGATTGTTATTTCTTATTGCTGTTTCTGTAATGAGTTTTTTCTTCACAGAACGTTTTAGCTTTGCAGACGATGATTGGCAACTACCTGATACACCTGCAGAGATAGGCGCTGCCGAAGAGATCGAGCTGGGAAAACAAGTTGATGAGTATATACGACATCAGTTTTACCTGGAAGAAGATCCTGATTTTAACGAAGCTGTTAACAGCATTGTACAAAAAGTAGTTGCCGCATCCGACAGAAGCACCCTTCCCTTTACCTGCGTCATCCTTCAATCCCTTTCGATCAACGCATTTTCCGCCCCGGGAGGACACATATACCTGACCTATGGATTGTTAAAATTTGCGCAAACGGAAGATGAAGTGGCAGGAATTATTGGCCATGAAGTTGCCCACGTATCCCTGAGACATGCCTCAAAATTATACCACGAGGTTATGGAAATCAATTCCCAGCATGACGAAGGACTTCGTTCCACAGCAAATTTATTGCTTCTCCATAGTCACCTCGAAGAATTTGAACAAGACGCCGATACCAAGGGAATCTTGTATGCGCAAAAAGCCGGGTTTAATCCCAACGGACTGCTGGACTTTTTAGAGAGACACCTCAATTTCATGATGCACAGAAGATTCTTTGGTATGACAGATTCTGGTTTTACCGCAACGATCACGGCAAGATTAAACCATTTAAGAGAATGCCTGTCCAACTTAGAAAAGAGCAATTATTAGGCCGGAATCGGACGATGCAAGGCATAACTGGCAAGGACAGAAGGTCGGTACTACATTCACCAGGTCTCCCGCAAAAAATCTACGGTGTCGACTTTAGTGGCGCTGCGAATGCCGGAAAGAAGATCTGGATCACGGGTGGAATATGGGAAAATGACCGATTGCACATCCAAAGCTGTCTCGGTGCTTCCGGGCTGCCAGGCTCAGGGAATGAACGTGACAGGTGCACGGCGGCGCTTCTGGCTTTTGTCAGGAAAGAAAAGGCAGGTGCCTTTGGATTTGATTTCCCCTTTGGGTTGCCACGAGACTTGGTAAAAGGGGACAGTTGGCGTGATTTTGTTGTATCCTTTTCATTCCGTTACACCAGCGCTGAAGATTTTAGAAAAGCATTATGCATTGCCTCTGGTGGATTAGAGCTCAAGCGAATGACGGACAGAGCATGTCAAACCCCCTTTTCTCCGTATAATCTCCGGCTCTATCGTCAGACCTATTACGGCATCTGTGAAGTGCTTGCCCCGCTGGTCCGGAAACATCAGGCATGTGTACTCCCAATGCAAAAAGCCCGGACTGGCAGACCATGGCTTCTGGAAGTTTGTCCTGCGTCGACATTAAAGCAGGAGCATCTTTACGTTCCGTACAAAGGCAGGACAAGAGCACATTACACAGCCAGGAAAAGCATCCTCAAGTGGATCGAAGGGTCGTGCGATGTATCTCTCCCAAGGTCAATACGGCTGACAGCTTTGGGGGACTCTGGTGGAGATGCCCTTGACAGTGTTGTTGCTGCATTCGCCACCTTCCGCGCACTTCGTAATCAGGCGGTTCCTGCTGCCTTTGACCGTAAAATTTACCTGCTGGAGGGGTACGTATACGTTTAACTTGTTGTTCTTGATTGGATGAAATCAATTTTATTATTTCATGCCTTATCGAGACATCTCATTTCAAAATTTCTTCCAGGGTCTCAAGCATTTTTACCCTATGGGTACCTGGCCAATACAAACGGTTACATTGGGGACAGATGTCAAATTCATCGCGTGCTGAATAGACATAGGGGGGCACCTTGTCTTTTACCTCTTCCTTAGCAATCCGCTCTAACAGGGTATTACAAAGCAAACACCTGGTAAAAATGCCGGACTGGTAATCAACATGATAAGAGGTGATAACTTGTTTGAGTTGTTCTCTATAATAAGGACTCCTGATCAGCAGGGAGTTTTTTGCCGATTTTCGTTCCGTTAATTTCCTATCCATGGTTAAGATAATGCGGTGTTCCTGAATAGCCCTGGCAATAAGGTCGTCATCTGAGATAAAAGGTTCATATATAACATCATATCCCAGTATGCGCAACCACCTCGCAAGCTTACCGAGCATAGCATCAGCAATAAAGGTTAAAGATTTTGACGTCATAATAGTTGATGCTCCAAAACAGGCAGGGGCCGATGGTATCATCGCACCCATGAACCCCGATTATAATGGGTCTTTTCACTTTAACCAACAAAATACGACTTAATGATATTCATACAAAGACGATCCTTTCAAGTTAAATCATGCGTTGGCTTGTATTTATGCGTGTTTTGTGGTATATTGTCGCACCAGAAATATTGAAGCATTCGTATTACTGTTTTCTGGAAAAGTAAGAAATTGCAAGAATATACAGAATGTTGTGTAAAAATTACAGATTTATTTCTGTTTAATTGATAGTCGAACATATTGGAGATAGCCAATGGAAAAACTTTCCCGGGACGCTATCATTGCCGAAGTAAAACAAATTGCCACTCGTTTGGGAGTGGACACGCTCCGCCGCAAGGACTTTACCCGAGAATCAAAAATCAAACTTGATCACGTGTACAAGTTCTTCCCCGACGGTGGGTGGCGTGAAGTTTTGGAGACCGCTGGTTTGCGGGTTGCATTCCAAAATGAAGCTACTCCAGATGACGAGCTTATGGAGGAGTTTCACCGCGTAGTCAAGGAAATGGGAGGTCTTCCGACCGGCATCCAACTTGACTCACAAGCAAGCTTCTCATTTTCAGTTTACAAGAAACGATATGGCGGGATACAAGGAACTCTACGGCGCTATCGGGCTTGGCTTGAGGAGCATCATCCAGATGCACCCGAACAGCAGTTGGTTCAAGCTAAGTCTAAACACGAAATCATCACGCCAGTAACCCACATATCAATGTCAGGGCAACGGAAGCAATGGGCAAAGAGCGACGGAGTCGAGTATGGTGCACCGATAAGCTTTCGAGGACTTCGGCACGCTCCGATAAACGAACAAGGTGTCGTCTACCTTTTCGGTATGGTGAGTTCGGAACTTGGCCTCATCGTTGAGGCTGTACAATCCACATACCCCAACTGTGAAGCAAAACGGTGCATTGACAGGAACCAGAATCGTTGGCAACGAGTGCGTATAGAGTTCGAGTTCTACAGTAGCAACTTCCGTGATCACGGACATGACCCGGACGGCTGTGACATGATCGTCTGCTGGGAGCATGACTGGGCAGATTGTCCACTAGAAGTTGTCGAGTTACGGTCAATCATAGATCAACTGGAAGGATAAATTTGTCTAACAACATGCTGGCCGATTCCGGGGGGCACCATACTTAATTATTAATTTCATGTTGAAAACGGCTAAGATTCCACTATGTTTAAGATAGCCCGTGTGGTAGTTTCGTAGATTGGGTTGAGGAATAAAACCCAACAACCTAATATGGTGAGCAAATAGTGCAATATCGCAGTTATGAGTGGGTGGATTAAGACGTTGGTTTTTAGGCCGAATCGACCTTTACAATACCCACCCCTCAATCCTCTTCCAGGAGGGGATTGAGGGGTGGGTTCGCTTTGCCCTTCGCAAACTCAGGACAGGCTTAACTCACCCTACTGCAAATCGGCATAAATAAATGAAAATTCCTATACAATCAAGATAATTTATGTCCCTTGTGAAAAACCGCGTATTTTTATTTATGGTTTTCTCTCTCTTTGTGACGTGTGGCGTTTGCTGTACGAGCCTCAAGCGTCTTGCATACGAGGGGTTCTGGCGGGATAGCTGGCAACATCCGGAACAGGTAATCCGTGTCCTTGAGATACAGAGGGGACAGCACGTTGCTGACCTGGGATCTGGGAGTGGCTATTTCACTTTCCGCTTCGCAGATGCGGTTGGCCCTGCTGGTAAAGTATACGCGGTGGATGTTGATCGGGGGATGAATAACTACGTGGAAAAACAAGCCGGAAAAAGTGGCTACCAGCATATCGAGGTCATTCGGGCTCAGTATTATGACCCGCTCATTCCGGGGGACGGAGTAGACTTAATCTTCACCTGCAATACCTATCATCACTTGAAAGACCGTGTAACATATTTTGCTCAAGCCCAAAAATACCTCCGGCCAGGCGGTCGCGTTGCAATCATCGACTTCAATGGCAAAGGGTGGTTCTTTAAGATATTTCGTCATTTTACGGCAAGCGAGGTGATAAAAAATGAAATGGAGTTGGCCGGTTATCACCTTCAGCATGAATTCAATTTTCTGCCGCGACAACATTTTCTCGTATTTTCTCAAGACAAAAAATAAAACGGTTTAAACCGCTTTACTGCTGGTTTCTGAGTGCTAACTTCGGTAGACGGTAAATTAGACACGGGAAAAATAAGGTTATTCATACTACACCTTGATCTTGAAATTCATTAACAATTAATTGGAAATAGGTACACAAAATGTTTAAAGTGGCAACGAATCCCGACGACCTGATCAAGGTATTTATCATACGCGGTATCGTGTTTTTAGAAGAACAAGGCGTACCGTATAAGATAGAACGCGACATACATGACCATTCGGCAACGCATGTTTTGGGGGAAGAAAATGGAGAACCTTTTGCTGCTGGCCGTATACGCGCACTGGGTGAGTATGCAAAGCTGGAGCGCATTGCGATACGAAAAGCGTACCGTGGAAAAAATCTGGGTCACAAACTAACCGAGTTTATGATTTTAACTGCGAAAAATCAGGGCTTTCATAAGTTCAAAGTACATGCGCAAACGTATCTTGTCGATTTTTATCGAAAACACGGATTTGAGATCGTTGGCGATGTGTTTAAAGAGGCAGGCATTGATCATTATGTGATGATACATCACTCTTGTCCAAATTAGGTTTTTAGTAATAATTTAATTTTTTTAAAAAGTAGGGGCGAAGCATTTGCTATAATCGGCATACATGCGTTCATATCCAAACCAGCAAATGCTTCGCCCCTACACAGTGCGGCAAACATCATTGTTATTGGAATTTTTCAAAAAACTAAATTGTTACAGTTTTTAAAGATGAACTCTCATTGGGTATAAGAGGGTTGGTATGAAAAATACTCCTAAACGAAAAACCTCTTCTGATTCGTTCTGGGTAGAGTGATGCCGCAATATATCATTTTTCCGAATGCGTTGAAAAAGCCTGCATGACTTCCTCTGCATGGTTTTTTACATCTACTTTTGCAAAGACATGGACGATCTTGCCATTTTCGTCGATCAGATAGGTGTATCGTTTTGCCGTGAATGAGCATAAAAGACCACCCGATGCGCCATACGCTTCTGCGACTTCCTTTTTCTCGTCACTCAGTAAAATAAAAGGTAATTTATGTTTATCCTTAAATTTTTGATGCGATTCTGACGAATCAAAACTGACACCCAAAACAACAATTCCCGCTTCCTGCAGGGCGTTGTATCCATCGCGGAAGCTACAAGCCTCTTTCGTACATCCGGGCGTGTTGTCCTTCGGATAAAAATAGAGAACCACCTTCTTACCGCGAAATTCGTTGAGTGTGCGCATCTTTCCCGTGTCGTCCTTTACTTGAAAATCAGGTGCAGGATCACCGACCTTTACCGGCATAGCATCTTTTCCTTTCATTTCCAAAGAATAAAAAAGGCATTCTTGTATTTATTACCACAAGAATGCCTTTTTCTAATATATGGTTAAACCTCTGTTTCTTTTTAACAAAACACCTTTGGCAGGGACAATACGTTTCCCTATTTATGCTCTTTATCTTTCATACATTCGCCGGGGTTCTTTTTAAATTTTTCAGCACACCCTTCGCAGCAGAGATAAATCGTCTTTCCTTCGTGTTCAACCTTTACTGCCTTGTCTTTATCACTCATGGCCTTTCCGCAAGCCACACATTTCGTTTCTGCCTTTTCAGCCGTTGAAACTTGTTTTGAACTACAGCATTCACCGGCCAGGACAAGAGTGGTTTTATAAAAAGCCGTTGAAAGTAAAGCTACCGCAGCAACACTCACAAAATATCCGATCCGTCTCATATATCATCTCCTTCTACAAAAATTTTGGTTATAAAAATTAAAGATAATACTATTCGTAACAATTTAGTTTTTTGAAAAATTCCAATAATGGCCGATGTTTACCGCGCAGTGTAGGGGCGAAGCATTTGCTAAAATTGGCATACATGCATTCATACCCAAACTAGCAAATGCTTCGCCCCTACTATTCTATAGATGTTAACAAATATTCCACAAGAAACAATCACAAAACGTTAATCGTTGAGATTGTTTTTCAGGGCATCGATAGCATTTTCAACTTCTTCACCATCGGGTGCGTTTGGATTGAGTTTCAGATAAATTTCGTAATCCTTCAGTGCATCTTCTTTTTTCCCAAGCTTCTTAAAAGTGTTTCCGCGATGAAGATACGCTAACGGATTGTAAGGGAAAAGGTCAATTGCTGTATTAAAATCCTCAAGGGCTTCACTCGTCCTTTTTAACTGGTTTTTGATTTGGCCTCGTTCGAAATATACACCAGCAAGCCTGGGGTTCAGCTCTATCATCTTATTGTAGTCTTCCAGAGATTTTTCGATATCTCCCTTCCCCCGATGCGCCTTAGCCCGGATATAATAGGCAAAGGCATTATCTTTGGTAAATTGTATGAAGGTTGATATGTCCGCAATCGCTTCATCAAAGCGTTGTGCATCGGCATGGAGAATGCTTCGCTTCATGTAAATTTCCATATTATTGGGATCAAGCTCCAGCGCTTTGTTGAAGTCCGCAAGGGCTTTTTCCGGTTCGCCCGCTTCGGCAAAAGCCAGGCCACGATGGGCATATGCCGGTGCAAATTTCGGGTCTAAAGAGATGGCGTTGCTGAGGTCTTCAATTGACAAATCCTCTCTGCCAATCATTTCAAAGGCAACGCCCCGGTTGTAAAACGACAGAGTAAAATTGGGATTTAAAGATATTGCCTTGCTATAATCCATGATAGCCCTATCAAAAACCTCCATTGAGGCATATACTGAACCCCGATTGTAATAGACCGGCGCATAGTCAGGATTCAAGGCGATGGCCTCGTTGTAATCATCCAGTGCGCGGTCAATATCATGCATCTTTTCATAAATTACACCACGGTTGCAGAAGGCTACGGCATCAGTATCATGTAATTGGATGGCGCGGTTTGCGTCTTGTAATGCTGCTTGTATATTGCCCTTCTCTTTTTGTATGAGAGAGCGATTGAGATAAATATTAGCAATAACTTCGTCACGGGTAAGATTTTTAAGATAATATCCATTTTTTATGCTTATTTGCGAAATACGTTTCCCTGGTATATTTATATAGTAGCTATCAGGCGTAAACATACCTTCGTACCCTGTCTCAATATTTTTTCGAAAATCCCCGTCGTCATACCGGACAAAAATATGCTCCGGCACACTCACACCATAGATGGGTAAGTGTAACCCTTCTGCTATGCACAGATAGAGGATGGATAATCCTACACAGTTGCCAGTCTTGGTGTCCAGAACCTTGTTGAGGGAGAGAGAATCGAGGTCGCCCATTTGAACGTAGGCAAATTGAAGTTTATTAAAAAGAATGAGATTGATCGTTTTAACAATCTGTTCTGGTTCTGTTTCATCACGAAGACTTATTTTGACATTTTTCACGATCTCGCCCAGCTTCCTGAGATTTGCGTCTATGTCGATTTCAGGATAAGATTCTTGTGCAATTTCCAAGACAGTTCTTGCAAGGCATGATTGTTGAGAGTTGATCTCCCATGCTGGTTTTGACACTGAATCGTCTGCGAACAGTACTAACAAGGTATGTCTTAGACCGGCGAAAGAATAGTGAAAGCTAAAAATTATACAGGCTACACTAAGAAAAACTAGCTTGTTCCTGACGGCAGTAAACCAGACCCGGGATGCTTTAGATTTACCATGGGAAAGCGGGAATTCACAAAAGCACCTTGCAAACAGAAAAGCGTAAATTTTTGCTAAAAACAACCTATACACTGATGCAACAGACTTAATACGCATGTTTATTGATAAATCCATTCCAGAACGTCAGCCATATGATTTTCAGATCAAAATGTAGTGACCAATTTTCGATGTAATACAAGTCGTATTCAATGCGCTTTTCCAGCGACGTATTTCCACGCCAGCCGCTAACCTGCGCCCAGCCGGTAATTCCCGACTTCATTTTGTGTCGTAACATGTATTTTGGAATAGCATTCCTGAAATTTTTTATGAAGACCGGTCGTTCCGGACGAGGGCCAACAATACTCATATCTCCACGCAGAACATTGAAAAATTGCGGGAGTTCGTCCAGGCTTGTCCTTCTCAGCAACCTACCTGTTTTTGTGCACCGGGGATCGTCCTGCTTCGTCCACACAGGACCCGATACCACTTCCGCATTTATATACATCGTTCTGAATTTGATCATATTAAATATCTTACCATCCATTCCCATCCGTTCCTGCTTAAAGAAGACAGGTCCATGAGAAGTTATTTTGATCAGGAGTGCAATGATTCCGATAAGAGGGGAGGTGCACATTAACACAACGGAGGCAAAAACAATATCCAAAAGTCTTTTCACAATGATATTCCATCCATACAGCGGTGTGTCCCGAAGGCTAATAAGCGGCATGCCCTCAAACTCACTTACACTACCCCGTAAGGTAATGAAATCAAAGAGATCGGGTAAGACCATGATACTTACCATCTCATCACCAATACAATCCAACACTTCTTTCAACTGATGATGGACGTTAAAAGGCAATGCAACAAAAACAATGTCAATACCAAGCTTTGCAACGAATGAGCGGACGTCAGAATACTTTCCTAATACGCGATTTCCATGCAAAGTATTTCCAATAAGGTTTGAGTCGTTTGTCAGGAAGCCGGAAATCCGAATTCCAAGTTCCGGATGTTTCCGCAATTTTTTTGCCAGATCTTGCCCCATCTTTTCTGTACCAATAATCACTGCATATCGTTGGTTGTATCCTTTCTGCCGTAAAAAACGTAAAAATTCACGAAATAAAATGCGCGTCAAACTGAGGGCTATAATGTTGCTAAGCCAAAAATAAAAGAATGTTAGCCGGGAAAAATCATATTGGCGGAAGAGGAACGTGAGCGCGATAAGGATTAGAGTGGCAAAAGTCGATGCCTTGCCAACATCTGCAACTTCAGAAAGCCTGGTCGAAACTCTGCGGGGCCGATACAGACCAAATATCCGAAAAACTATCCCCCACAGAGGAATCATAAAAATGAGGAGGGTCAGGTATATTTTTAAGGGGGGAACCCCTTTGTAAACAGGGATGATGCCTGAGTAAAAACGCAGATAATAAGCTAATATCCACGCACCAGTCAAGGCAAGCCAATCTGCAAGAAGCAGCACCGACTCAAAAAACTTGCTATGCTTCTTTAGCATAAATGCTTTTCAATATATTGTTTAAATCTTTCTTTAAATAGTAACAGATCGAAGTTTTCCGCATGTTTTCTAATCAAGAACGGGTCAAATAGGTTTATCTGTCGTTCAAAAAATCTTACCGCCTCCACTAAAGATTCTGGAGTTTGTTTTGTAAAAAATACTCCTGTAGGCGATCCCGGATGTATCAAGGTCTTCGTTGCAGGTGAATCGTGAGAAGAGGCATATATTCCCCGAACCGTTTCCAGCACACCACCCCTGGCAAAAGCAATTACCGGTTTTCCGCATGCCTGTGCCTCTAAAGGGACGATTCCGAAATCTTCTTCTCCCGGAAAGATCAACGCTTTGCAACCCCGATAATATTCCCTTAAAGATTCACTGGATTGCCATCCGACACATTGTACATGCTTTTTTGTCATCCTTCTAAGGAGTCGTTCTTCTTGCCCTTCTCCGATCAGAATGAGTGGCAAACCCATCCTTTCAAACGCATCGATCGCAATATCGATCCTCTTATATGGGGCAAAGGCGGAGACGAGCAGGTAATAGCTTCCTTCTTTGTGACTCTCAGAAGGTGTATAAAACGAACAATCCACAGGCGGATGAATAACGTCTGCCGATCTTTTATAATATTTTTTTATCCGATTTGCAACATGATAGGAGTTTGATACAAAGTAATCCACCCGCGCACTGGAAGCAACGTCCCACAGCCTTAAATAGTGAGCAACAGATGACATCAAACCCCGCGAAATCAGGCCCTTTTTGCCAGTACCAAAATAGGTGTGATATTGGTCCCATATATACCGCATTGGGGTATGACAATAACATACATGGACTGCGGTTGAAGAGGTTAGAACTCCTTTTGCCACACAGTGGCTGCTGGACAGAACTAAATCATATGCGCTCATATTAAACCCTTCAATTGCCAAAGGAAATAACATCAGAAAAGAGCGATAATGTTTTTTAGCCAAAGGTACTTTCTGAAGGAAGGAGGTTTGTATATTTCTATCCTCGATGATCTTTGAAACTGAGCCTTGGATATGGATTAAGGTAAAAATATCTGCATCAGGAAAGAGTTCGCAGAATACCTCCAAAACCTTCTCTCCCCCGCGCATTCCAGTAAGCCAGTCATGAACTATTGCTACTTGCACAATGTGATCTCTTGTTAGTTACCATAAGTGGGAATAAAAACAGATAATTTTGGTAAATCTACGTAAATGATATTTCAAAGTCAAGTGGAAAGTCCTTGTTGATGTTACCATTTTGAAATGTTAACCGTTATTACTATTTTAAAATGGTGCCCTCGTTTATTTGAAAGAATATTGATATTCACCATTGTATTTGGTACATTGAACAACGAAATATTGTGTCTTAGATGAGAAAAATGCATGAAAGGAGATGCAAACCATGAATCTAACAGAAGCGATTGACATGGTAGCAAAAGACGAACGAGAGTTGCAATTAAAATACACTAAGTTGGCTGATGAGGAAACAGACCCATTCGTAAAGGCATTTTTACACAGAATTGTTAAGGATGCGATAAAACACGAAAAGAAGATATACAAGAAATATGAAAAGGTTTTGGCAACTTTAAACAAGAAGACGTATTAAACTCTATCTGTACCCCTGAAACAAAAAACCCCAATACCTTATGCGGATACTGGGGTTTTCCTG
>CAZBCT010000029.1:0-30642 GCA_964490485.1 uncultured Candidatus Brocadia sp.
TGTTGTATCATTACTACTTATTGTATCTTATTATTCCCTTAACTTAACACCTATGCCCTATACCCCCGCCAGCGGGGGACATGGCGGATGCAGAACACATAAGGGGTTGCCGGTGATTGTTGTTTCTTAACTTAACACGTATAGGATAATGGGGGGAGGACGGGGGGGGGATTGGGTTACGGCTGTGCTACGTTATGTTGTTTTTGGGTATGAATCATGTTGCCGGTATTTCAAGCCTTATCAATAGGAATGTCCAACGCCAAGACCGATATGCACGGAAGAATGGGGGGATCCGTAGTCTCTCGTTGCGGGCCAAAGATATAATTCCTTCACGGAAATCAAAGGATACGTATACTCTGTCTTATCCAGCGGGAGCGTCCGCTTTCCCTGAACCTCCCCAGCAATGGTAACCGCACGTCCTTCAGTAAATACATTCACATCTAAGTAACGGCTGTCGAGCGCCAGAAACCTTCCGCCGGTTTCATCCACATCCTTAGGCTTTCCCCGAAATCCAGCGGGACGCTGTAATATTTGCAGCAGGGTTCCTTCTTTGGTATTCTCGGTCTTGAGAACGATCCCACTTAAGACGATCATTTGACCTTTATAGCTTTCAGGATCATTGAGTACCGCACTGAAAGTAATGTCCGGTCTGACCTGATCCCGAACTTGCTTCGATATCACCGGCGCACAACCAACCATGAATAACAGTAAAACAAGCGACATTGCCTGAGGAAAGATGGAATCGTTAAATTTTTTTACCATACTTCACTTCCTATAAAATATTGCCGGGACTCTTCATATACCGTATATACCGGATAGGTACTGGTCTGTCAAGGAAAGAAATCCCGGTATCTTTCGAGGGTATCTACTCCATACCGGGATTTTTCACCTCTTTGCCCGGCTTTTAAACCGGGCAGGAACAGGCGTGGACTTTTACGCTCGCTCTTCTCTTCCGTAAAAGGAAAGACTCCGGCAAAAAAAGCCTTCGATAAACGAAAACCGATGTTGTTGTTCGATTTATCGGGATTGTTGTTGTTGTTGCGATTGGCCGCACGCACGTTATCCGGTTTGTTGTTCCACGCACCGCCACGAACGACACGGCTATTTTCTGGCGCCTGTCCCCATAAAGTCCCTTTAACAAAAAGGAACTTCGTAACAATTTAGTTTTTTGAAATATTCAAATAATGGTGATGTTTATTGCACAGTGTAGGGGCGAAGCATTTGCTATCGTTGGTATGCAGCGTTCATACACAAGCCAGCAAATGCTTCGCCCCTACGGAACAAGGAATAATGAATGCCGAAGGATAAGAAAATTTCATAATTCGAAATTCCTTGTTCGACATTCATTATTCAATGTGTTATTGATTATTTGAGGAATCCAAAAATTAAATTTCTTATCACAATCCGGATGTCTGAATTTTAGGTGTGATAAGATATCATTGATACATTGACGGTTATTCTCTTTATCCGCAAATCCCAGCCAGGCGTTTAACGACAACAGGACTTTTTCCCAGGCAAGACCTTCTTGTCGGTACAACCAGCTTTTTGCCTTCATTCGCTTTTTGAAACGCTGCAGATTTGCACGTAAAATTTCTTGCCTGTTGTGGTAGATGTGAAAACCCAAAAGGCGCACGCCGTGTCTGGCAGGGAAAACCTGACTTTTCAACTCATGGAGTTTAAGGCGGCGCGTTTCCAGGAATGAACGAATTGCCGCCTTCGCATCAACCAGACGCTGTTTATCCTGCGCAAAAAGAAGGGCATCATCCATATAGCGGACATACTGTTTGATCTTTAATTCTTCTTTCATAAACCGATCCAGGGAAGTCAAAAAGAAGTTTGCAAACAATTGGCTGGTTAAATTGCCGATGGGAAGCCCGATCTGGCGATTCATATCCACTTCTTGTTCACTCCCAAACAAGAAGTGGTATTCTCTGGGACTATGGTATGTTGCTAATATCTGTTCAATGAGATTCATGATCTTATGATCGCTGATTTTTTTGCAAAGATCGCGTTTGAGAATTTCATGGTCAATGGTAAAAAAGTACTTCTTAATATCAAATTTCAACACCCAGGAGTTTACCCCCCAGGAATTTTCGGGCGCGTTGAATTGCCCTGTGGCTGCCCTTGTTCACGCGGCATGCATATGAATCAAAAATCATTGCCTTGTCCAAAACGGGTTCGATGATATTGCACAGGGCATGGTGTACGACCCGATCCTGATAAGGCGCAGCGGCAATCCTTCGTTCCTGGGGTTCATGAATGGTGAAATGGGTATACTTGCCGAATCGATATCGCTCTTCCCTTAAAGCAGTTTGAATTTCCAGGAGTTTTTCTTCCAGGTCAAATTCAAACTCCAGTACCGGCTCTTTTCTTCGCTTACCACGCCGTGCCTTGCGGCTTGCCAGCCACAGGTTTTCGAAACTGTATATCTGTTCGTACAGGTGTTTATACTTCTTCCCCATCTTCTTTTCCCTTGCTGTATTGTTCCCAACCGCCCACCATACTGCCTATTTCATGCAATTTTGTGGCAACGTATTCATATTCTATTGAACCATATATTTGCACCGTGCTATAGTTCCCAAAATGCTATCAGCCATGAAAAATGCCAACTGTTTTGGTTCAATCGCGGACGATTGAACCAGCGAAGAGTCGTTCATTATAGGATATGCGGTAAAAGGCTGGGGCACACTCCTTAATCAAATAAATACTCCTCCGGAATAATATTTCCCCTTCCTAAAATGAGACATGGGTCGAGTTTCTTTTTGATCGAGGCCATTTCCCTGAGTCCTGATGGGCCAAACATGTCTAAAAGATATTTACGCTTGATCTTGCCCACACCATGTTCAGCGGAGATCGTCCCGCCCCAGGCAATAATTTTATGAACGAGTGTATGATAAAGCCGCCATCCCCGGTCAGCTTCCCGATCGTTCTGCGGGAGGAGGTTTACGTGGAGATGATTATCTGCAACGTGACCAAAGATGCAATACCGAAGGCCTGAGTCGCTCAGGCTTTGGCGATAGAGTTCAAGCAAGTCGAAAAGGCGTTCGCCCGGAACCGTAAAATCAGTGCCAATCTTCTGTTGATTATGCTGTCGCAAGGTTTTATTAACGAGCACCGGGATGGCGTGGCGAAACACACGGAATTCCGTGTGTTCCTTTGGGCTCTGGCTGAACCAACTCTGATCTGATAGGGCATGACAGCTCTGACACAAACGAAACCATTGTTCCACGAGGAGCTTCTTTCCAGACTCGGGCTGAATCTCCTGCTCAAAGAAGATCGCTGCCTGAGCCCTTTGGGGAATTTGTGAATAGGCTGAGCGCAAAATGCCGAGAGACTGAGAATCGAAGTACTCCAGCGCGCTGGCATCGATCTGATCTTTCGCGCAAGAAGCACGGTTCTTCATCGATGACTCTCGCGCCTGATGTGCGAATTGCCAGGCATGCTCCTCTCTGTCAAAGAAGACAACGCCGCTGAAGAGTTCATGCGGTTTAGGAATTAATGCAACCTCAATCTCCGTGATTACCCCTAAGGTGCCTTCTGACCCAATAAACAGGTCGAGTACGCTCATGCCCGGAGCCGAATAATAACCCGCGGAATGCTTCCCCTCAGGTATCTGGTATTGTGGCAGCTTCAATTCAAAGATGTTCCTGGAACCTTTCAGGAAGAGACGATCTTCTTTATGGGCAAGGCATTCCCCACGTCGTAATTCCAGAACATCGCCTGTCGCAAGAACGACCTTCAATCGCCTTACCCACCTGCGCGTAGCGCCGTATTTGAATGTGCGCGCGCCCGAGGCATTTGTTGCAACACTGGCGCCAAGAAAGGCGTTCTGTTCTGTCGGGTCGGGAGGGTAAAGAAGTCCTTTTGCAGAAACAGCCTCTTGTAGCGCCCGCAGGGTAACGGCTGGTCCTGTCACGGCGTAACCGGTATTCCCGTTGGCATGATAAATCTTCCACAATCCGCCCAGCTTCTCAGTCGAAAGAACAATTCCTCCAAACGGTATCCTTGCGCCCACAAGACCTGTTCCATTTCCTGCAACCGTTACGGGTGTTTTGGTGCGGCAGGCCTCTTCCAGCACCTGTGTAACGTCTTTTTCATCCTCCGGAAACACAACTTCTTGTGCATAACCGCCGGAGAGGTTTGATGCATCTTTCAGGTAAGGGCGTATCACATCGGGGTCAGCGCTGCGGATCATAATGTTTTTTCGTACCCTCTTTCTGGCAACGGCTTAATTGTCTTGTAGTAAACGTATAAAAGAAAGTTGTCATTGCGAGGGCACTAGCCAGAAGCGATCTTAATAGTGGGATTGCTTCGCTGTCGCTCGCAATGACCAGCACATGTCACCTCATTTAATACGGTTACTATAGTAAACATAAAAAGAATGTTGTCAGCCGTTTTTCAGCATGATTCCGGCCCCAAATCTTCCTGTCGCCGCATTTTGATGGCGATATGAAAAGAACAGGGTATGATTGCACTTCGTACACATGTTGGCGATTTCGATATTTTTCTCCGGAATGCCCATGTGTATCAATTGGGCATTGTTTGCTTCCCATAGATTGAAATACTTCTTACCCGAAAAATTATCAGTCTGGATATGGTTATTTTCATCACCGAAAACTTTCCTGATTTCAGCAATCGTTTCCGGGCCGACTTCATAGCAGCATGGTCCAATGGAGGGTCCTATCCCCACAAAAATATCGTTTGGTGAGCAACGGAAATTTTCCTTTAATACCTTAATCGTATTTTGTGCCACCCTGCGAACAGTCCCTCTCCAACCCGCATGGGCAACGCCTATTACCTTTTTCTTTGCATCGAAGAATAGAAAAGGAACACAATCAGCCTGGAGAACCGCAAGACAAATGTCAGGAATATTTGTTACCATAGCATCGGCTGCGCTTATGGCTGTGCCGTCATGAAACGCACCACTGCCTCTTAAATCTGCTGTTACAATTTTTACCTTATTTCCATGTACCTGCCCGGTAAAAGTAAAATTCTCCAGGGGAATTCCAACGGACAAGGCAAGCCGTTGTCGGTTCTTATGCACCGTTTCCGGGTTGTCGCCGACATGAAATCCCAAATTAAGGGAGCCATACGGTTGATCGCTGAAACCGCCCACTCTCGATGAAACAAAATGACGTATTTCTTTATATTTCGACAGACTTTGAAAATACCATAACGGCAATGAACCGGCTTCCTGCTTAATCATAGTATCAAATAACGTTATAAAAAAACGAGGGCGTTGAGTTTATTGAGCTCAACGCCCATCGCACCATGCCACAGAAAAAGAGATCCCTGCTAAACGGCCTTTTCGCCTCTTTCGCCCGTACGGATACGGAGCACGTCATCAATGGTTGAGATGAAAATCTTCCCGTCGCCAATGCTTCCGGTCTGCGACTCCTTGGTTATGCACTGAACAATTTTTTCTACTTCCTCGTCAGAAACAATCATTTCTATCTTTACCTTTGACAACAAATCCACTCTGAATGTCCTTCCACGCCACTGTTCAGTTATTCCTCTCTGGGCGCCGTGTCCCTTGACATCGGTAACGGTCATGCCCGGATAACCTAATTCTTCCAGAGCGTCTTTAACAATGGACAGTCGTTCCGGTCTAATTATTGCTTCAATTTTTTTCATGTACAACCTCCTTGATAAATGAGTATGCCATAATTTCCTGAGCAATGAATCGGCTCATGGTATCTTAAGGATAACAACACTATGGGTAATTATGTGCTTTCGGTCTCATAATAGTGGTAAGCAATTTCCTTATGCTGAGAAATATCCAAACCGGCAATTTCTTCTGACTCGCTGGGCCTCAAACCAATCGTTGCTTGTACAAACCAGCCCAACAGCGCTGTTATTCCAAAAGACCATGCCCATGCAGCAATGATGCCGACACACTGCTTTCCAACGATAGCAATATTACCGTAAATGAGACCATCGACCCCTGCAGGATTTACGGCTGAGCTACAAAAAATCCCTGTAGCAAACGCCCCCCAGGTTCCGCCCATTGCATGCACACCGATAACGTCAAGGGCATCATCGTATCCCAGCGCCTTCTTCATCTTTGTTACACAGTAAAAGCACACAAGCCCGCCACCGACACCTATGGCAATTGATGCCATGGGGCCAACAAAACCCGACGCCGGGGTAATAGCAACTAATCCTGCTACAGCGCCTGAACAAGCTCCCAGTATCGTTGGTTTCTTGTGATGTATCCACTCAAGAACAGACCATGTGAATCCGGCAGCTGCCGCCGAGGTATTGGTAACTACAAATGCGCTTGCAGCGAGTCCATCAGCAGCCACGGCACTTCCGGCATTAAAACCAAACCACCCAAACCACAGTAAGCCCGTACCCAGCATCATGAAAGGCAAATTATGCGGAGGTTTTATTTCTTTCGGGAAACCTTTCCGTTTCCCAACAAGCATCATCACTGCGGCGCCAGATGCGCCAGAGCAAATGTGAACAACGGTTCCCCCGGCAAAATCCAGTGCCCCTAATTTAAACAGCCAACCGTCAGGAGCCCACACCCAGTGCGCCATAGGTGCATAGACTGCAGCAGTCCATAAGAGGACCAGCAATAGCCAGGCATTGAATTTAAACCGTTCTGCAAAGGTACCCGTCATCAGTGCAGGCGTGATGATAGCAAACATACATTGGAAAATCATAAAGGTAAGATGGGGTATTGATGTTGCATAAAGATCACTCGGCGCCTGTCCAACCGTGCCTGCTCCCAATCCGCACCATTGAAGACCTCCAATAAACCAACCCCCAGGAGCAAAAGAAAGACTATAGCCATAAAGTACCCACTGTACACTCACAATGCACATAACAATAAAACTCAACCACATCGTGTTCACCATGTTCTTCGCCCGTACCATACCTCCGTAAAACAGGGCAAGACCAGGTGTCATAATCAGAACCAACGCCGACGACGTGAGCATCCACGCATTATTTCCCTTATCAATTTGCGGTGCATCAGCCGCTAACGCATTTGATGCATAGAGCATTATCATCGACAATGCAAAAATCGATGAAACACCTAAAAAGGCCCCTTTTCTCATAAACCTCTCCTTTAAAAGTTATTAATCAACTTTTTCATCCTAAATAGCATGCAAGATAACACCACCCATCAGATACTTTCATCAAACAAAACCACAGATCAAAAGCTTCATTCTTCATTATCTCATCCTACCACCTCCCCCCTCCCCTCTCTGATGAAAAATTTGTACCATGTTAGCTGTTTGAAAATTTGCCTTTAAACAAACGGTACACCACTACCGTTATTGGAGTTTTTCAAAAAACTAAATTGATACAAAAATTCTAATTTTCGTACGGTCTGAGCTTTATTTCCCACAAATAGCTGGCTAAACTGTCCAGGTCTTTTTGGAGAAACAGGGATGGCTCTTTTTCCTTCATCCGGTCAACAATGCTCTTGCATCTGCGTTTTGTATATAACAATGAGACATCCGACATCTTTGACGGGTTATGACAGGGTACACAATTGGTCATGTATATCCCTTCGGTAAAAGCAGCAACATCTTTTTCTCCAATTTCCTTTAATGATTTAAACTCGGCGAGTCTGCCCTTGTCTATTTCGCCTTTCTGGTATTTCTTAAAAAGATCAATCATTTTCTGTTCGTCAGGTGTGAATCTTTCTTCGCTGCCCATTTGCATCCTATTGAACGCATGCAATATGTCTTCTTCTACCCAATTTTTATGGGCAAATATATATTCTAAAACATGACACTGCCCGCATTTCTTTTTCAAAGTCACTTCCATTTCCTCTTCTGAATGAATAATTGATTTCGGAATCCCCTGGTAATCTTTATTGAACGAAATCAATAGTTTGGCGTCTGTTGGGGAACTTGCTATCGTTACCCCATCGGCTAAGGCAATGTAAGGCATAAATCCTAAAAAGCTTTTTTCCCTTCCTACCTCGATTTCGGTATTATCCTTATAATAAAATATGCGCCGGACTGTTTCATCATAGACGATTTCTTTTGGCAGTAAATACGACACTTCTTTGAATCTCTTGTGATTTGTAATATTTCTGGCACCTTCATCAAGTACTATATGAATGTAAACGCGTTTGTCTTTAATGATTAACGATTTTTTGCGTACAATACTATCTTTGATATCCACCACCTGTTCTTTTCTTTCTAAAATTCCATTAACTACAAAGTTTTGTGAAAATACGGGAAAAGATAAGATTGCAGACATGAAAAATATTATGACCTGACAGACATGAAAATAATGATTAAACATAGACACACCTCTCATGGGCCATGATACTATGCGGTAATGGGAAAAGCATCATCTTATAGCAAGCAACAAGCATAATCGCACCCTGACAACTTTATTTTTGCTCTGATTTATAGATATTATTGTGTATCTACGTTTAAACTTTACATGACATACTAGCACATTATAAACCAAAACAAATTGCTATATATTAATAATTATATAATCGTTTATAAATTAGGTTTCTAGAACTTATCTTTATTATAGATTAATTATTTTGCATGATTTTTGCGAAGATGGATATATGGCTTATTTAAGCCAAAAATACTTGTCTCGCATAATTGAGATAGCAGGCTCAGCCTTATCATCTATCTTTATCCTTGATATACATTAAGGCCAGGAAGTGGTAAGGCTATTTGAAAAGTATCTTACTTTGGAAAAGGCATACTACAAACGAGAGCAATGCCTTTTAACATACGGAAAGAATCAAGAAGTGTGCAGAATTTTGTTACTGACTACATTGAAACCGAAATATTATCGTGAACGTGCTATAAATTCAGAATTCTGCAATGCCCCAAGCAGTATTGAAGGTTAAACTCCCGGATAGCAACCTGTGCCGTGTTCATAGACATCTATACCGGAGCGTTCGGCATTAACAGGCACCCGAAGACCAAGCGTTCGTTTTAAAACAACGAAAAAAAGGAAACTAGCAGAAAAACACCACGCTATTAACGTGATACAGGAAATAAATTGTGCCAGCAACTGCCACCCAGAACCCACTATCAGCCCTTTCACCCCTCCGTACGTTCCGTCAGAAAAGATACCCACTGAAAGTAACCCCCAGAGTCCATTTGCTCCGTGCACGGAAATAGCGCCTACCGGGTCGTCGATTTTTAATTTAGTTTCGATGAGATACAGGGAAATCCGCGTGATTAAAGAAGCAATAATTCCTATAATGATTGCAGCCCATGGCGGTACATATGCCCCTGATGCAGTAATAGCAACACATCCTGCCAATGCACCGTTACAGGTCATGATGATATCCGATTTTTTCGTTATGCGAAATGAGAGATAGAGAAGGGTAACGGCTCCTGATGCGGCAGCCAAAAGGGTATTTACGGCTATGATAGACACCCGAAGTTCTGTTACTGCGAGGGTGCTCCCCGCATTAAAACCGAACCATCCAAAAATTAAGGTAAGGGTGCCGATTACGATGTAAAGCAGATTATGACCATGAATAACGTTTGAGCTTCCATCGGGATTGTACTTTCCGTATCGTGGCCCTACCATCCACGCTGCAATAAATGCAGTTAAACCACCTATTCCATGCACTAACCCTGAACCAGCAAAATCTCTGGCACCCACCCCAAACGGCAACAATGCCAGCCATCCCTTTCCCCACATCCAGTGTCCGAAAACGGGATAAAGCACCGCACATAAAAAGATACTATAAATGATATGTGCATGAAATTTAAAGCGTTCTGCTACAGCACCCGTTACGATGGTACAGGAAGTGGCAGCAAACATAATCTGAAACATCCACAGCGCTGCCGTTGATACGTCATAGGAATCACCAAGCAGCAAAAATCCGCTATATCCAATATAACGGTTCCCACAGGAGAGGCCTGGGGCCAGTTGGGAACCTCCAAACATCAAAGCAAAACCGACGAGCCAAAAAACCAATGCTCCAACACAAAAATCTATGAAGCTCATGGAGAGGTAATTGAGCGTATTTTTCTTTTGAACAAAGCCTGCGCCAAGGAAGGTGAATCCGGCCTGCATATTAAACACCAAAAAGGCGCTGAGTAACGTCCATGCAAAGTTTACAGAGAATTTCAACCCCTGTATGCTTTCAGAATAGGTATTGGCACCACCAGGATCTCCAGCAAATACCTGATGGAATAAAAAAAAACCCATCCCAGCGATAAGCACAAGAAAGATGATGAACGTGCGCATTTTCAAAAAGAGCCTTCCTCAAAATTGCGGATATTGTCCCGTATTCCACGGGACAATATCCGCTAAAAAGCTGCCTGAACCACCTAGGTTAAACCGCCGTATCGCCCGACTCTTTTGTGCGAATACGATATACGTTTTCCACATTGAAAACAAAAATCTTTCCATCGCCGATGCTTCCGGTTTGCGCCTCGTTAATAATGGTATTAACAATCTTTTCCACATCGGTATCCTGAACCGTAATCTCAACCTTTATTTTTGAAAGGAGATCGACTCTGTACCTCCTTCCGCGCCATACCTCGCTAATACCCTTTTGGCTGCCATGTCCTTTTACCTCGGTAACAGTCATTCCCGGGTAACCTAATTCCGTCAGGGCATCCCGGACAATGTTAAACTTCTCTGGCCTGATTATTGCTTCTATCTTCTTCATACCATTCTCCATTCATGAAAAATACCGTAAAACGACTTCGTCCTCACCTGCAATCTTTATTTCTTTTTTGTCGGTTTTACCAATGCATAGACCCATCTGCCAAGCTTCTCAGAATAGATCTTTTCCCGCGTAGCATCGTTACTTATTGCATTCTCAAGTATAGACAGTTGCTCTCTGTCCATCTCTCTCTGCTCTTCAACTACTTCTCCGGAAATGGAAACAAGACCTTCCTCTACCGGATAACACGGTGAACCATGAACATGTATGTCGATACCTTCAAACTCAACAAGATCTGACACCCTGACGCCCATATGATATCTTATTATAAAAAACACGCCGCAACCCCATGCAAATGCCCAGGCCAAAGCGACTACCGTTCCGATAAACTGAGCCAATAATTGCCATCCAGAACCTGTTATCAGCCCGCTTACTCCACCATAGGTGCCGTCTGCAAAAAAGCCTACCGCAAGCATGCCCCACATACCGTTTGCCGCGTGTACAGCAACTGCACCCAGCGGATCGTCAACCTTCATCTTTACTTCTACAAGCCAAATCGACCCTCTCATAATTAAGGCAGCAATCACTCCAATTACCAAGGAAGCCCATGGTGCAACATAGGCGCAAGGGGCCGTTATTGCGACCAACCCGGCAAGCGCACCGTTACAAATATAAGGCACATCAACATAACCTGTCATACCCCAGGTTAAAAACAACATCACCGTGGCACCGGCTGCGGCAGCAATAAAGGTGTTCGTTGCAATCACAGAAATACGCAAATCGGTCGCTGCAAGGGTACTGCCGGCATTAAAACCGAACCATCCAAATGCAAGGATAAAAGTACCGATAACCATATACGCAATATTGTGACCAGGAATTGCGTTGGGAGAACCGTCGGGATTGTATTTCCCTTTTCTCGGACCAAGCGCCCATGCCCCAACAAATGCCATGATTCCTCCAATCGTATGCACACATGCACAGCCGGCAAAATCTTTTACCCCTGCGCCAAAGGGAAGTGTGCTCAACCAACCGCCACCCCACACCCAATGCCCGTATATCGGATAAATCAGGCCACACATCAGGAAGCTATAAATAAGATATGCCCCGAATTTCAACCGTTCTGCTACCGCACCTGCAATGATTGAAACGGCCTTCGTAGCAAATACCATTTGGAAGAGCCAAAACATAATCGTCTGCACATCGTATGAGTTTCCCAAGAGCATAAACCCATCGTTCCCAATCCAGGCATTGCCCTCTTCAAGTCCTGGCGCTAATTTTGAGCCGCCAAACATCAAACCAAACCCAAAAAAGTAAAAGACCATTGCGCCAAACGTAGAATCTATAAAGCAATGAGCCATATAACTCAGCATGTTCTTTTGCCTTAAAAATCCACCGAGAAAGGCAAATCCGGCCTGCATGCTAAATACTAAAAAAGCACCCAATAACGTCCAGATAAAATTGACAGAAAATTTGAGCCCTGCAATACTGTCCGAATAAGTTTGGGAACCGTTGGGGTCCGCTGCGTAAACAATCCCAGTTCCTAAAATAAATATCCCCAGAGTCACAAATAACAACCACACACTCATCTTTAATTTATTGGTAACAAATTTCATAAATTTAGTCCCTCTCCTCACAAAATACTACATTTTATCCAGATTAATTACAACAATATTAAATTTTTTTCTTTATATATCACTCACCTCCTTATCGCCTGATTTTCAGTAATACCTCATTTGAAAAGCAAAGGATAGTTTCTATTAAGCAGGATGTTTGACAAAATTAATCTAATGGTAACAATTATTATTCCAATAATAAGCCGTGGGCTTTTACAAATTATCAATACTATGCTATATAATTATGTATTTCATTTATTATCAATTAGATATAACTTATTTATAATCAACATAATCCTTGCATAAAAGCAATAATAAAAAGAATTTGGCATTGTGCACTATTTCCCATTGCCCACTCCTTAATTTTTCATAACCAATAACATTGACTTGCTTTAGAACATTTTTTACTACCTTCTTACCACTTGGTCTATTTCAGCCACAACGAATTACCTATTGCCAGACGCCCTTTGGCTAAAGAGTTTTATTTTTTAAAATTTTCGTTCACAAATAGTCAGATTTTTGGTAAAAGTTATGAATCGTCGGTGTTGGGGAAAAGCCTTGGTAGCAATTAGCTCAGTTTTGGGCTTATCTGAGCAACTTCAACACCGACGTTCTTTTTATTACTCCTATGAACAACACCGAAACCGATACAACAGATCATCAAGCTATAGAAAAGATAGTCAGCGGACGTCATAAGATAAAAAAGGAACTTGCTAAGGTCATCATTGGACAAGAAGAGGTTATCGATTACCTCCTTGTTGCCCTCTTTTGCAAAGGACATTGTCTCTTTGTTGGAGTACCTGGCCTTGCCAAGACACTGCTGGTAAGTACCCTTGCGGATGTTTTGAATCTGAAGTTTAACCGTATTCAATTCACTCCGGATCTTATGCCGGCAGACATTACCGGAACAGACATTCTGGAACAAGACCATGCAACGGGAAAAAGATTTTTCAAGTTTATTGAAGGGCCGATTTTCTCCAATATCCTCCTTGCCGACGAAATCAATCGTACGCCCCCGAAAACACAAGCAGCACTGCTTCAGTCGATGCAAGAGTATAAAGTCACCGCAAGCGGAATCACATACGCTCTCGATCTTCCGTTTATTGTTTTTGCCACCCAAAATCCTATTGAACAGGAGGGGACATACCCTTTGCCAGAGGCCCAGCTAGACCGGTTCATGTTTCAGATTAATGTCCAATATCCTTCTGAAAAAGAGGAGCTTGAAATTGTACGAACCACAACATCCGCTTTTAAACCGAGGGCAGACAAGGTTTTCAGTCCCGCGGAAATCATGAACCTTCAAGATTTGGTTACCAGGGTGCCTGTCGCCGATTATGTGCTTGAATATGCCATCAGATTAGTCCGCGCATCGAGACCAGCAGATCTTAGTGCGCCTGACTTTATTAAAAAGTGGGTCAACTGGGGGGCTGGACCCCGCGCATCCCAATTTCTTATTCTCGGCAGTAAGGCACGTGCCCTCCTCGACGGGAGATTTGCAGCTACTTGCAATGACGTACGCGCAATTGCCAAACCGATCTTGCAGCACCGCATTATCACAAATTTCACTGCTGAGGCTGAAGGAAAGACGTCACTGCAGGTAATAGATCAATTACTTGATACCATCAAAGAACATTCGAAATAAAATCAGGATAAAGTGAGTGGCATGACAGAGAACCCCTTTGATCCGGTAACGCTGTCTAAGATCGCCAATATGGAATTACGCGCAAGACTTCTTGTCGACGGCGTTCTATCCGGTATCCATAAAAGTCCATACACAGGTTCCAGTATTGAATTTCTGGAACATAAAGAATATTCTCCCGGCAATGAGATAAAACACATCGATTGGAAGGTGCTGGCAAAGACCGACAAGTATTATGTCAAGCAATTTGAAGAAGAAACCAATCTCAGATGTTATCTATTCCTTGATACCAGCGGATCGATGGGTTATAAATCAACGGGCATCAGCAAGTTTGAATATGCCGCTACTCTGGCTGCATCATTATCCTATTTATTACTAAAACAATCCGACCTGGTTGGGCTTGTTAGTTTTAGCGACAGGGCGCTGCATTACATACCGCCAAGGTCCCGTGTTGCTCACCTTCACACGTTACTGAATATCCTGACAGAACTAAAAACCGCAGGGAAATCAAATATCAGCGCCATATTGAATGACTTTATCGAAAAGATTGGCCGCCGATCATTAATTATTATCATTTCTGATTTTTTCGACCATACAAAAGAAGTAATCCATCAGTTAAAACATTTTCAATTTAAGAAAAACGAGGTTATCTTATTCCATATACTCGATCCCTATGAACTGACGTTCCCTTTCGAGACGGTGACTTTTTTTGAATCAATGGAGGACGAAAGACATATCCTGGCAGATCCCAAATCTATTAAGGAGCAATATCTCTCTGAGATGAATTCCTTTCTTAAACAATTCAAACAGTCCTGCTTTGAAAATCAAATAGATTACTGGCTCATTGATTCATCAACACCAATGGATCAGGCATTAATCAAGTTTCTAGCAAGAAGAGAAAGTTCCCTGCAATCCGTCCACAAGACTTGATACCAGCCATTTATTAATGATTGCTATCCTGTTGTACTACTCCATAATATCCTGTTTAACTTCTTTGGAACACAAAGTAAAAAATCAACATGCTACATCAAAATCCAATACGAATCGGATTGCCAGCAACCGATTTCATCTCCTTGCAGTTGGACGGGATACAGTTTTTCCCGCGTATTTTATCTTTCACCTTTAATTTTCGAATTTGGTAAACAAGACATGTTATCCTTTCTTAACCCTATCTTGTTATTGGGTATCCTGGGTGCAAGCATTCCCATCATTATCCATCTTATAAATAAAAGAAAGGCCGTGTCTCATAAGTTTGCAGCCATTGACTTTTTATTAGAAACGAATAAGCGCATTTCGATAAAATTCAAACTCCGTCATTTGATCCTTTTAATCCTGAGGGTTTGCCTCCTCGTGTTTCTTGCTCTGTCGCTTGCCAAGCCTTTTATAAAAAATTCTGGTGGAGGCGCTGAAGAAAAAAACATTCCCACGAGCAACGTCATTATTATCGATGATTCGTTCAGTATGCAGTATTCAGATCGACACGGATCGTTTTTTTTATCCGCGAAAACGGCTGCAAAGCAGATCGTTGACACCCTGAAGAAAGACGACAAAGCCGCGGTAATTACCCTTTCCAGCACAGCATTCCAGGTTCTCCCGGAATTAGAAGACGATAAAAAACGTCTTTTAAACTTCATAGACCAATCTCAGCCAGGCTTTACAGCAACCCATATTGCGCCTGCACTCGATGCAGCAGTAGAAATTTTAACAACTGCCAAGACATCAGCAAAACGGATATTTCTGATTACCGATATGACACGAAACGGATGGGATCCGCATTGGTTCAAGAGCGGACATGAAAAATTACGAAGGCATGTATCCAGAATTCACATCATAGATGTATCTGAAGGTAAAACGTTAAAAAATATAGCTATTACTCACGCCGAACCCCATCTTAACCTATTGGAAAGAAATGCGGAAGGTCATATCAAGGTAACTATTTCTAATTTTTCACCGGTACGGACAAAGGATCTCCCGGTATCCTTGTTTCTTGACGGGAAAAAATTAAATCAGGGATTTTTCAATATTGAAGCCAACGCAGCGGAAACAAAGGAATTTTTCGTTACCGCAGAAAAAGGGAAAGATCATTTCGGTTGGGTTGAAATTTCAGAGGATAATTTACCTGTTGACAATAAACGATATTTCACAATCAACGCATCACACACCATTGACACTCTATTGATTGATGGCGATCCCAAGACAAACATTTATGAAAGCGAAACCTTTTACCTGGAAAAGGCTTTAAACCCGGGGCGCGAACACGTATCGTCTATAAAACCAACGATATGTTCTATCCACGAAATCCATAACATACACTTTGCCAATTTCAATATTGTTTTTTTGTGTAATGTGGAAACTTTACCAGTGGAAAAAATTCGGGAGCTTGAAAAGTTTGTGACAGAGGGAGGTTCGGTCATTTTTACCCTCGGCAATAAGGTGGAGGCAGATTACTACAATAATGCTTTCAGCGCTCTCCTTCCTCACCGGCTTCACATGATAAGGACTTTTTCTGGTAACAGCCCGCTATCGGAAGAACAGCCGCTCCAGTTAAAGATCACTGAACCAATACACCCTGTTATACGCATTCTTTCAGAAACACAGATCAATACATTGTCGTTGGTAAAATTTTATCGGATGTTTTATGTTGATCCAACACCCCTGGGAAATTGTAAGACGATACTTTCTTTTTCTAATGATATCCCTGCCCTTATTGAACGACAAATCGGACGAGGAAGGTCGGTGCTCTTTACTGCATCGATCGATCGGGATTGGACGGATTTTCCGGTAAAATCCTTTTTCCTTCCCATTATGCAACAATTGTGCAGATATGTAACGGAAAGCATACCAGAAGAAATACCCAAAGAAACCTTGGTTAAAGAGAGTTGGCGCTATCCCTGCCCTTACGAGATGGACGTCGTAGAAATAACCAATCCTGAGGGCGCACAAACCATCGTAACGCAACAACTGGTTGATGACGAAAAATATTTTGAATACAAAGAAACAAACATACCTGGGATTTATGCTGTCACCGTTGATGAAAAGTTGCATCCACAATTCCCCGCATATTTCTCAGTAAATGTAGATGCTGCCGAATCGAATCTGGGGAAAATAAACCAACACGAAATTGAGACATATGTGGGTGGCACAAATTTTAGCATAGCAACCTCTCATAAAGGCGAAGAATCCGACGTGCTTTTTGGAGAAGCCAAGAAAACACTTTGGGGACATTTCCTGCTTCTTACCATTTTCATCCTTTTCATAGAATCTTTTATTTCGAGAAAATAATTCAAACGTCTATTTTTTCAACTCTATTGCATAATATCTATACATTGTTGTGTAAATTATCAACACGAATATCGCCTATTATTTGTAGAACTTTAGTTTAGACATCTTTTAGCCAACTATCTTGATGAAACCAAAACAGGCAAACTTACCCCAAATAGCTGATCACTGCAAGGAATTGCTCAAATTTTTTCTTCTAGCCAAGAAACATATTTTATGATTGGCACAGTTCGTGCTAAATATTCCTAACGGTAAGTCGGTATTAAAGCACTGATAAACCAAACATAAATGCCGAATTACCTCTCCTCCTATCCCTCCTTCTTGCTGGGATGTCGTCAAAATGATGACATCCCAGCAAAAGGTAGCATGCATGATTCCGACCTGTGGAAAAACATTATCTTGTCAAACCCTTTTCACAAACTCATCTTTTGTATTAATGATGCCACCATATCTTATTGAACCCAAAACACAAGATAGGATTTGGATTCAATAAGTGAACCCTACAGCCTTTACGCTGATGCCCTTCGGGATATTGCAAGAGCAGCGTCTTTTAGCGTTACTTGCTTGCGATAAGCCCAATCGACTATAGTCATCCAGAGAAGTCCCAGCAAGGCAGTTCCGCCCGCTGCCAGGATTCCTGAAGTAATCCAGCCTATTGGACCAAAAAAATTGGCGACCTCTGCAATTAACCCTGATGCGCTTTTAGCAATCGCATATCCTCCGCCACCTGCCACGGCAAGAAGTATTCCAGCCTTGCCAAGGATTTCGAGGATGCTATGCTCGGAGATACTTTCGCTGAAGTACTCTTCATAAATCATCGCGCACATAACCATATCCGTTGCGATCAAGGCGATATGCGATGGAATTTCTGCGCCGGGTTTTGGCACCCCGCCAATGACAATATTGCCTGCAGAAAATTCTGCAATCTTCAGTAGTGTTTTTCTGCGTTTCTTCCACATACTTTTTGACATGAAAAACCCTCCCTTATGTTTGACCATTTGTTATTATTAATAATGCCGATATTGGGACCACGAACATTTTGCTTTTTGTATCTGGCATTTAAATTACTACACTAATTGCCCAAATAATACGCTATAAAACGTCTCTTTGTCAATCAATGGAATGGCAGGTTCTCCATTCGATCTGGGAGTGCAAAACGAAATAGGTGAAGGTATTTTTTTCAAAAAAATAAATTTTTACAGCTTTTTAAGGTCTGATACTAATCGATACGGTGAATTACGTAAGGCTGTTAATGACAAGGCCGGTAATCAACTTCGGATAAAAATACGTTGACTTGGGAGGCATGACCTTGCGCGCCGAGGCAATTTCCTTTACTTGTTCAATACGCGTAGGCCTAAGAAAGAATGCCAACTGATACTGTCCAGACCTCACGAGCGACACTGCCTCTGTTTCCTCCTTCACATATTTCACGTATTCCTTTATGGCCATGTCATCGGCCGCAATACCCAGTACCTTGTTTATAATCACTCCGTGAAGGATGCCTGCGTCCAAATGTCTCCATTCGGGATGATTATTGGCAAATATCGTATCGATAATTTTTTCATTGTTGAGACAAAGTTTATAATAGGCATCTTCCTGACCCGCATACATGATGAATGCATGGGTTTCCGCGGCGTTGTTCAACCATGACATACCATCTTTTACCGCGCACCCCTTGCCCAGCAGTTCGATCTGGAAAGACTCTTGCAGCAAGGGTAAAATCCTATCAAGGCGATAATCCTTTATGTTGCGCACAAGCCGATGGGCTGGCAGTATCTTTAAACCCTTATTGTTCATCGATACGCACACCATCATGACGTAATCGGATGGGAGGTCAACCTGTGGACTGCCATGTTCTTTCTGCATCTGTTCCTTATAAACCAGGGCAGTTTCATACCGATGGTGACCATCTGCAATAAAAAGGGGTTTTTCTTTCATACGGGAAACCAACCGATCAATCGTCTGTTTCTCCTTGATTACCCATAGTTTATTCTTAACCCCCGTATCGTCTACAAAATCCATCTCAGGTTTTGTGGACGTCATGGCTAATAAATCAGCATCAACTTCATTATTTTCATCCGGGAAAAGAGCAAATATGGAGCTTAAATTTGCCTGACACGACTGGGTAAGTTTTAACCGGTCTGCCTTAGGACCGGGGAGTGTTTGTTCATGCGGGTAAATAGACCCTTTATCAAAGGGTTCCAGTCTCACCAATGCAATAAAGCCTCTCCGGGTTAGCCATGTATTATCTGACAAAAATTCCTGGTCATAAATATAAATTGCCGGGGCATCTTCTTGCCTGAGAGTGCCATCTTTTCTCCACGCATGGAGAAATTCGGCGGCACGGGTATATTTGTTGACTTTTTCCGAATCGTTAGGAAGGTCTTTCCCGAAGTCTAAACGAATGATGTTGTTCGGGTGGGTCTGGTAATAACGCTCCTGTCCCTGAGGAGAAATAACGTCATACGGCGGCGTCATAACAGACGCCATGTCGGCAATGATGCCTTGATTGTACCGTAATCCCCGAAATGGTTTTATAATAGCCATAGTAAATTTACGATTTACAATTTGCGATTTACGATTTTAAATCCCAAATCCAAAATCGTAAATCTAAAATATTTTGATTTATCCACGTTAGGTGCCTTCCTCCCAGGAAGCAAGGTATTTTACCTGCTCTTTGGTAAGGGTATCAATTGCAATCCCCATCGATTTCAATTTCAGGCTTGCTACCCATTGATCAATCTCTTTGGGCACTTCGTAAACCTTCGGCACTAATTTGCCTTTATTTTTTACGACATGTTCTGTAGCCAGCGCCTGGGTTGCAAAACTCATATCCATGACGCACGCGGGATGGCCTTCCGCTGCAGCAAGGTTAATGAGACGCCCTTCGCCGAGGAGATAAACAGACTTTCCATTCTTTAAGGCATATTGGTCGACAAAATTACGAACTGATTTATTGATCTTCGACGATATTGTTTCTAATGCCTCAATGTCGATTTCTACATTAAAATGACCTGAATTGCAAACCATCGCTCCATTCTTCATGGCTTCAAAGTGTTCTTTCCGGATTACATGAATATTGCCCGTTAGGGTACAAAACAGATCGCCGATTTTTGCCGCTTCACTCATCGGCATTACCATAAAACCATCCATAGCTGCTTCCAGAGACTTAATCGGGTCAATCTCCGTAATCACCACATTTGCCCCCATACCCTTCGCTCGCATGGCAAGCCCTTTTCCACACCATCCGTAGCCGGCTACAACGAATACCTTACCGGCCAGCAGGCAATCGGTCGCCCGGATAATTCCATCGATGGTAGACTGTCCGGTCCCGTAGCGATTGTCAAAGAGGTGTTTTGTGTCAGCATCATTTACGGCAATAACAGGGATCTTGAGCGATCCATCTTTCTCCATCGCCTTTAATCGTATCACACCGGTAGTTGTTTCTTCCATGCTCCCCAAAATTTGCGGAATCAGTTCCTTCCGATCCTTATGGATGGCAGAAACGAGGTCTGCTCCGTCGTCCATCGTAATGGTTGGTTTGTGGTCAAGTACCGAAGTAATATGTTTGTAATAGGTTTTATTGTCTTCCCCTTTGATAGCAAAGACCGGGATACCAAAATCCTTGGTTAAAGAAGCGGCAACGTCATCCTGGGTAGATAAAGGATTCGAGGCGCACAGAACAATATCAGCCCCGCCAGCCTTAAGTGTCCTTGCCAGATTCGCCGTCTCGGCTGTTACATGAAGGCATGCCGACATCTTCATGCCTTTTAATGGCTTTTCTTTTTCAAACTTCTCCTTTACCTGCGCCAGCACCGGCATATCGTTACTTGCCCATTCAATGCGTTTCTTACCGCCTGATGCAAGATTTGCGTCTTTAATATCGTAGTCCATGCATTCTCCTTTTTCCCTCTATTGGTCAGATTACGAACCTGAACCAAGAGAGCATGCTATAAATTAGATTGCTTTACCGTGTATTCCTCGCAATGACACATGGCTCTATCTGTCATTTGCAAGCTGATTGGGGGCGGGTTTTAAACCTTGCCCCTACTTTGAAATTCCCGTACCTGCACCTAAATAGAAGGTGCGCATTGATGCGCCCCCCCTGTATTAAACCGATTTACACCCCTGCTGCCTTTCGCAGTGCATCCACCATATCGGTCTTTTCCCAGGTAAACGTGTCTTCCGGGCGACCAAAATGGCCATGCCGGGCGGTAAGTTTATAAATCGGCCTTCTTAGTTTAAGCCGATCAATGATACCCCTCGGCGTCATATCAAAAACCTTTTCGCAAATTTGAGTAAGCTTTTCATCGGGAATCTTGCCGGTGCCTTCCGTAGTAATGTGAAGAGCAAGGGGTTTCGCCACACCAATGGCATAGGCCACCTGTGCCTCACACCGATCCGCGAGACCGGAAGCCACCACGTTCTTTGCAACATGTCGGGCAGCGTAGCAGGCGCTTCGATCAACCTTCGTTGGATCTTTTCCCGAAAAAGCCCCGCCACCGTGACGTCCCCAGCCACCGTACGTGTCCACGATGATCTTCCGTCCTGTCAGGCCACAATCCCCCTGAGGACCGCCAATGACAAAACGCCCCGTTGGGTTTATATGGTAAATGGTATTACTATCCAGCAAATTTGCCGGAATCACTTGCTTTACCACTTTTTCAATCATATCCTCTCGGATCGTTTCATATTTTACATCCGGCGCGTGTTGGGTTGAAACTACCACGGTATGCACCCGGATGGGTTTATGGTCTTCATATTCTACCGTTACCTGGGATTTCGCATCGGGACGGAGATATTGCAATTTCCCGCTCTGTCTCAATTCAGCATGTTTTATAATAATCCGGTGAGCCAGCATGATAGGAAGCGGCATCAGTTCCGGCGTGTCGTTGCAGGCATAACCAAACATCATGCCCTGATCACCAGCGCCCTGTTCCTTATGAAGACCCTCACCTTCAGACACGCCCTGTGAGATATCCGGAGATTGTTTGCCAATGCTGGTGATAACAGCGCACGTGTTATAATCGAATCCGATCGACGCATCACCATAACCAATTTCTTTTATGGTGTGTCTTACGATATCAGGAATATTCACATTGGCCTTTGTCGTAAATTCTCCCGCTACAAAGGCAACCCCTGTCGTCACCAAGGTTTCGCATGCTACCCTGCTCATCGGATCCTGCTCAAGCATTGCATCTAACACGGCATCAGATATCTGATCAGCGACCTTATCCGGGTGTCCCATAGACACTGATTCTGAGGTAAATAAATGCCTTCCTTTCTTCATACTGATACTGTCCTCTCCTGCAAGAAAATTTTCCTTAATACCTGTATATTACGTTCAGTGGCGCCTTTTTGCTTTATTACCACCGATTGTGCCCTCTCGCCCATCTCTTTCGCCTCATCCGGATGCTCCAGCAAATAGATCATTTTATCCGCGAGTGCCGGTTCATCCTGAACAACTGCTATGGCATCGGCTTCTTTGAGTAATCGCATCTCCTCTGCGAAATTAAACGTGTGAGGACCGACAATAACCGGCTTGGCAAGTCCCGCCGGTTCCATCATATTCTGTCCACCCTGCGGAACCAGGCTCTTCCCAATGAACACACAATCAGCAATGCTGTAAGTGGTTTGTAATTCCCCCATCGTATCGACAAGGATAATCGCTTCTTCTTTCTTTGCGCCGATCTTTTCCCCCTTATCAAGGGAAGTTTTTCTGACACATCGATACCTGAAAGATTCAATGAGTTTAACGATCTCATTCACCCTTTCAATATGTCGCGGCACTAAAACGAGTCTTAATTTCTTAATCTTCTCCCTAAGGCGGCTGAACATTTTTAACATAACCATTTCTTCGCCCTCGTGGGTACTGCCACAGACAATCACCTTATCCTCTTTGTCAATCTCAAAGAGGTCTGTTAACCTTTTTTTTGTATCGTCCGGGATGCCAGTCACAAGATTATCAAACTTCATATTCCCGGTAATACAAATTTGTACCTCCGGGATGCCCAAATTCACAAGGCGGGTAGCATCAATCCCCGTCCTTGCACAAAAAACATTTTCCTCTTTTGTCAAACTCTCAAAGAACTCCTTCGAAAGCTTTCTGAGCACACGGTACCATTTCAGCGACTTTTCGGATATTCTGGCATTCAGCAACACTACGGGAATACGCATCTTTGCCGTATTTATCAAAAAATTGGGCCATATCTCCAGTTCCACCAGTATCACACAAAGCGGTTGTATGGCATGCAGCACCTTACTGACCACCCAGCTCAGATCAAGCGGGAAATAAAAAATCTTCTTGTTAGCAAAACACTTTTTTGCAACAGACAACCCCGTGTTGGTATTGGTAGAAAGGACAATATCCAGATCATTAAACTCTTTTTCCATAGATTTTACAAGTGTTTTTACCAGTAAAACTTCGCCAACAGAAGCACAATGAATCCAGATACAGGATTTTTCCCCTTTCCTTATATCAACCAGACCCAAACGCTGCACGAAACCAGATCGATAACGTTCACTAGTAAGGAATTTTAAAAAAAAATAGGGAGATCCTGCGGTGAGCGCTGTTACATATGCAGCATCAAACAATATCGCCATACGAGGAGAATGGATTTTCGGGTTGTCATCTGTTTTTGTTAATAGTATTCAGGGCATTACGAAAGATAAACTACGTTACCCTGCCACAACACTGCTTAAATTTTTTACCACTGCCACACGGGCAAGGCTGATTTCTCCCTATCTTGATACCTACTTTGAGAGGTTCTGTCTTGCGCTCAACCGGTTCTTCTGTGTCTGCAGAGGCACCTTGCGGGACACCAGGAAGGACTGGCGGTTCTTGCATTGCTTTCAATCCGGAAACTTCCTGATGGACATAATGATCGGGGTGCCACACCTCTTTCCGTTCCGCTTCTTTACTCAATTGCAATTTAAATATCAGATCCGTTACCTCATCCCGAATCGACAGATTCATACTCTCAAACATACCTAATGCTTCTCGTTTATATTCTATTCTCGGATCAACCTGGGCATATCCGCGAAGACCAATGCCAGATCTCAGGTGGTCCATGGCATAGAGGTGGTCTTTCCATTTTGTGTCAATTTTTTCCAGCAAGAGGATCTGTGCGATCTTTTCCATCTCTTCTTTGCCAATGGCGTTTTCCTTTGCTTCATACGCCGTTTCAGCTTTTTTTATCAGGAACTCTTCTACCCTTTCACGCGTCTTTTCTTCAACCTCATTCAAATCAATAGACAAAGCAAATTTTTGCTTAAACCAGTCTGCAAGATCAAAGGGCTCTTCCTCATCCCTTCCACTCTTCGTATCGTAGGCAAACGCGGTTACCTCTTTGACACTATCCTCCATCATCCGGAAAATGTGATCATGGATATGCTTGCCTTCCAGTACGTCTTGTCTCAGCGTATAAATCGCTTTTCTCTGCTGATCCATGACCTCGTCATATTCGAGCAGATGTTTCCGTATTTCGAAATTATGCTCTTCGACCTTTTTCTGCGCTCTCTCGATAGATCTGGTAACCATCGAGTGTTCAATTGCCATACCCTCTTCCATTCCGAAGGTTTTCAAAAGTGAGCTAACGCGTTCGGAGGCAAAAATGCGCATTAAATCGTCCTGAAGCGATACATAGAAACGGGACGAACCAGGATCTCCCTGCCGGCCGGCACGACCGCGAAGCTGGTTGTCAATGCGTCGCGCTTCATGCCTTTCCGATCCGATGATATGAAGGCCTCCAAGGGCTGCAATGCCCTCACCCAACACAATATCGGTGCCTCTTCCGGCCATATTCGTCGCAATGGTGACGTTCCCGCGTTGCCCGGCTTTTGCCACGATGTGTGCTTCCCTTTCATGCTGCTTGGCATTCAATACCTCATGTTCAATGCCTTCTCTCATGAGTTTCTCGCCCAACAGTTCTGACTTTTCAATAGAAACCGTTCCAACGAGTGTTGGTCTGCCTGTTTTATGCACCTCTACGATCTCTTTAATGATGGCATCAAACTTTTCCTTTTCCGTCCGATAAACCCGGTCCGGAAAATTGGTACGGCTCATGGGTTTGTTTGTGGGAATTATGACAACTTCCAGTTTATAAATTTTATCAAACTCCGCAGCCTCCGTCATTGCCGTTCCTGTCATTCCGGCAAGCTTTTTGTATAACCGAAAGAAATTCTGAAGGGTAATCGTCGCAAGGGTCTGGTTTTCCTCTTTAATGCGTTGATGCTCCTTTGCCTGAACGGCCTGATGCAGCCCATCACTCCAGACGCGGCCTTCCATCAGGCGTCCGGTAAATTCATCAACAATAATTACCTCTCCACCCTTGACAATATAATCTCTGTCATTTTTAAACAGATGGTGAGCACGAAGCGCCTGCTCTATGTAATGAGGCCACTCCATATTTCTATCCGTGTAAATACTGTCAACGTTCAGCAATTTCTCTATTTCTTCAATGCCTTCCTCGGTAAGATGAGCCATCCGCTCCTTCTCTTTTATCTCAAAGTGTTTTCCGGTTTTTAAACGTCGGGCGGCCTTATCGGCTAAATAATATTTTTCGGTAGACTCCTCTGCAGGGCCAGAGATAATTAAGGGGGTGCGCGCCTCATCGACTAAGATGCTATCAACTTCATCGACAATGGCATAATTCAGGCCGCGGCTAATCTGAACCTGCTCTTCCGTCCTTACCCTCATGTTGTCACGGAGATAATCAAAACCGAATTCGTTATTTGTCCCATAGGTAATATCGCATAAATACGCGGCCTTCTTATCGTCATATGCCTGGTTTGATTGGATTGCTCCGGCGCTTAGTCCCAAAAATTCATACAAGGGACTCATCCAATCTCTGTCACGTCTTGCCAGATAATCATTAACGGTAACCACGTGAACACCTTTCCCATACAGTGCATTCAGGTACGCTGGCAAGGTAGCAACCAGGGTCTTACCCTCGCCGGTAGCCATTTCGGCAATCTTTCCCTGATGCAAGACAATACCGCCAATGAGCTGAACATCAAAGTGGCGCATCGTGCGATTGGGACTATCGGGGTTCGGAGCGACAAGTATCCGCCGGCTTGCTTCCCTCACCGTGGCGAATGCCTCTGGAAGGATATTGCCAATATCCTCACCACTGGACAACCGTTCTTTCAACGTATCTGTTTTCTGACGAAGTTCAGCATCCGTTAATGTCTTCATCGTGGGCTCGAGAGAATTGATATGTGCTACTATAGGTAATATTTTTTTAATTATCCTCTCGTTGGATGTTCCAAATATTTTTGCAAGAAAGCTCATAGTTAATTATGCCTTTTGTATGTTCATGTACATGAATTTTAATCTATTGTAATTCCTCTCTTTCTAGAGAGGAGCATGAATGTCGCAGCCGAAAGCAGCCTAATTCATTATTATAAAAAAGGGAGAGTTTTTGTGCCCTTTACAACACATTGTCTTGACTTCCTGGATTTTTTAAATGGTCATTACAAAAGAATTTCAACGACAAAATACAAAAAAAATACGTTGCTATTTTAAGCAAATATCGACTTTCATGTCAAGGTTATGTTTGGGAGCAACGTGAAAAAAGAAGGCTGTTGAGCTATTTTTTGTTCAACAGCCTTTCAGGAAATAACCGTTTCCGCGTTTGCCGGTTATACTATTTTTGAACCAGGATTAGAAAACCCCCTTTACTTTTCCCGTAGCGACATCAACATCGACACGACGGAACGCAGGATCGGAGCTTGTTCCCGGCATGAGTTTAATATCTCCTGCCATCGGCACAACAAATCCCGCCCCCTTGAAAACCAGAATATCGCGGATACGTAATCTCCAGCCCTTCGGCGTCCCTTTTAATTGTGGGTTGTCGGTAATGGAGAGGTGGGTTTTCACCATGCACGTTCCCAGTTTTGAAATATCAGGATCGCTTTCCAATGCCTTAACCTTTGTCAAAGCATCGGGAGTAAAATCAACTCCGTCCGCCCCATACACTTGTTCCGCAATCATCTCAATGCGCGTTCTTAAAGGAACATTTAACTCATAGAGATATTTAAAATTATTCGGTTGATTGCATGCATCAGTCACCGCATCGGCCAGTTCCAAGGCACCATCGCCGCCTTTGAGCCAGTGCTGAGACAGGGCGACTCTGGCGCCAGCTTTTTCAGCCAGTTTGCGGACTGCCTTCACTTCCGCGTCGGTATCCGTATAGAAGTGATTAATACAAACGACCGGATTGATACCGGCCTTCTTTACCGTGTTAATATGGTGGACAAGATTTTCTACCCCCTTTTCCACCCATCCGACGTTTTCCTCTTTGTAGCATGGATCCAAAGGACGCCCGGGTACCGGAACGGGGGCGCCACCATGGCATTTCAGCGCGCGGATTGTGGCAACAACTACGGCAGCATTGGCGCGATGCCCTGAGTAACGGCACTTTAAGTTCCAGAATTTTTCAAATCCGATATCTGCACCGAATCCCGATTCAGTAACGACATAGTCGCCCAGTTTTAAAGCAATTCTATCTGCAATAATCGACGATTGACCAATAGCAATATTGGCAAAGGGTCCCGCATGAACGAATACCGGCTGCCCTTCGATGGTTTGCATCAGGTTCGGATTAATAGCCTCCACCATCCAGGCAGTCATGGCACCGGCAACTTCAAGGTCGGTCGTTGTTATGGGTTTACCTTTTTTATCGTAAGCAACAACCATCTTGCCGATCCGTTCTCTCATATCCTTTAAATCTTTTGCTACCGAGAGAATTGCCATGATTTCAGAAGACACAGCTATGGCGAAGCCAGACTCCATCATGAAACCGTCCATTCTGCCCCCGATGCCGATAATGATTTTCCTCAGGGCCTGGGCGCAAAAGTCAATAATCCACTTGATTTCTATTCGGTCGGTATCAATATCAAGACGTTTCAGGTTACTTTTTGCAAGCCTTTCATCGTCGTAATTAAATTCATGTTGTATCCTGGAGGTAAGCGCCACCATAGCCAGATTGTGAGCATTCATAATGGCATTGATGTCCCCTGTTAATCCAAGAGAGAAGGGGGTTAAGGGGATACACTGAGAAAGCCCACCGCCGGCGGCAGATCCTTTGATGTTCATCGTTGGCCCGCCTGATGGCTGCCGGATCGTACCAATAACCTTTTTCCCCCGTTTTCCCAATCCCTGAACTAATCCTATGGTTGTCGTGGATTTTCCCTCACCAAGCGGAGTCGGGGTTATCGCAGTCACATCAATGAATTTTCCATCTGGTTTTTTCTCTGTCCGTTTTAAAACCTTGTTGAAATCAACCTTTGCCACATAGTGCCCATGGGGGAGGAGTTCCTCTTTTTGAAGACCTAATTGTTCCGCCAATTGATACACCGTCTTCATTCTCGTTTCAGATTCTTCTGCTATTTCCCAATCTGCATGTTTGGTGGGGTCCAATGCCATTATTTTTACCTCCTAAAATGATGATTGTTTAAATTAAAATCCAAATTCATCAAAATAATAGTTAGTTGTCAGATTTAAAAATAGATACAAGTTACCTGCAAAAAAATAGAATTTTTTATTATACTAGCAAGATTTGCAAGATCAAGAAAAATGATTCGCAATTAGGAAGAATTCTGCAAATATATTGAAAATTTTTATTGACAAGAACTTTTATCCATATAAAATGCTCAATCAGCAGGCCAAAACAATAAGTGTCTCATATCAGCCATGTTGTTGTTAAATTCCAGACAGTTTAAAAAAACGCACTGAATTTTTGCTTTGTTTAAATGGGGTAAGACATAATTATTGCGTTCTTGCTTTTACCTGTAAGTTTTTTGTCATATAACTCGTTACAATAAAAATAGTTAGCATTTTCCTGTGTCTGTTGTAGTTTATTGAGGATGAATATTTTACTCATACCGCATTTGTGTTTAGGTATTATTTTTGCGCACATATTGTTTCAACTGCTTGAGAAAGGAGGGATAAATATAAAATTTATTGACACCGTGTAGTGATGGTTGATTTGTTGCTCCTACATACCTCGGAAAGCTCGTGAATTTAATTAAGAGATCCTTTTATTATTGCGAAAAGGAGGAAGTTTGATGAAGATAGTACATCGTTGGGGTTTAGCAGGCATCGTATGCAGTGCCATGATAGGTTTCACTGCGCCGGTTTTTGCTGAAGACGCCGCACCATTATTAGCGACACCGGAAGAAGAAGGTAAGATGGCTAGTTTCTTCAAGGGTGTGGAAATTAGTGGATTTATTGATACCTATTATAGTTATAACCACTCAAACCCAAACGACAATTTGGGGTCGGGTGGAGAGTTTACACGTGACGACTGGTTAGAAGTGAGGGCATTTGACAGAGAGCATAATTCATTTACTTTAGACAATATTGAAATTTCTGTTTTTAAACCAACAACAGAAAAAGACCCTATTGGCTTTGGGTTTACAACAAACTATGGTGAAATAGCGCGGCGGTTAACTTTTATCCCTGCCGAGATGACATCAGGCACAGATGGTAGGGTTGATAATGACGATTTCACGGTAAGCCAGGGTTTTGTGGCGTATAAGGCGCCCATCGGAAAAGGTCTTGATTTTAAGTTTGGTAAATTTGCCACCTGGATTGGTGCCGAACTTTGGGAAAGCGTGGACAATCCTAACTTTTCGCGTTCACTGCTTTATCAAAATGCGATTCCGTTTACCAATACCGGTCTGGCAATGAGCTATCCCCTTCTGGACAAATTAACGACATCCGTTTTTCTTGTAAATGGTTGGGATACCTTTGAGGATAACAATGATGGAAAAACGATTGGATACCAGTTTAACTGGGCTATAGCGGACAATACCAATTTTATTGTAAATGGTAGCCATGGACCTGAACAAGATGACAATATAAGTTCTGATGCCGACGGAAATTGGCGTCATTTCTGGGATCTGATCCTGGCATTTAAACCATTTGCAAAAACATCTTTTAACATTAACTTCGATTTTGGCACAGAAGAGGGTGCAGGAGGCCAGGCCAGTGGTTTCTACGAAGGAAGCGGAAATGGTAAATGGTGGGGTATCTCCGGCATTGTCGATCAGGAAATTACCGATTATCTCGGGGTAGCGTTCAGGGCCGAATATTTTGATGACCCTGATGGAGCAAGGGTAGCTATTGACGAGGATGGCGATCTTATTAGTGATGTAGATGGTTTCCGGATGTGGGAAGTTACGGGCACAGTCAATATCAAGATCAGGGAAAACCTCCTTATCAGACCAGAAATCCGTTATGATCAGATGGAAAGTGGTGAGGATGTTTTTAATGGACAGGATGGTCAATTAACAACAGCAATTGATGTTGCATATTTGTTCTAATATCTTTCGGATTTATTAGTTGAACATTAAGAAAGCATCGAATCCCCCTATACCCCTTAAAAAGGAAGGTATAGGGGGATTTGTATTTATAGGAATTTTTTTATAACAATTTAGTTTTTTGAAAAATTCCAATAATAGCGATGTTTACCGCGCAGTGT
>CAZBCT010000030.1:0-30548 GCA_964490485.1 uncultured Candidatus Brocadia sp.
CATGACATCCTTTCAGGATTTGGAAATTGCAAAGACATGTTTTGAATCTGCCTCTCCCTCTCCCTGTATATTCGTCCTGGTACAGCCAACAAAACAAGGCTTTCTATTAAAATTTTTCAAAATACTAAGTTGTTACAATATTTTTTACCTGATTATAACCTTCATTTGGTAACCCAAATCCTATTTGTATGAAAAAAATATATAAGACTGTAGTCATCGTAATGTTATTTCTCTGCTTTTTTCCGTTTCCTGGCGTGGAATCGGCTGAAAAAGGAGATCGTGTGTTCCTCTTTGCCGCGAAACGTATGAAAAATATTAGCTGGGATAAGAAATCTGTCATTGCAATGGATATAAATTGCGATGGAAGTAAAGACTATGCCATTCTGGGCAAATCGAAAAAAGGGGTAACTGTTGCATTGATTGTCGGTCCATTTTCAGAAAAGTCACGCATGGAGTCTTTCGAGTTCTTTGTCGGAAAATCCCGGCAGGATAGTTTATGTAAATTGCCTGCAAGGCTTGAAATCGAGTCTCTCGATTACGACCCCACTGAAATGGTGGGAAAATTACCGGGTTTTCGACGTTCAAAAAAATGCAATGCCTTTTGTTTGGCAGACAACGCATGCGATTCATTCCATTTTTACTGGAATCATCAAACAAACACATTGGTGTGGTGGCGGCTATAATAAAGTTTGCAATTTCTCCGTATTTTCAATAATGCAGGCTTGTGAAGAAATACGTATGCTTGTAACAATTTAGTTTTTTGAAAAAACAGGGCGAAGCATTTGCCAATTTGGGTATGAATGCATGTCTGTCAATTATAGCAAATGCTTCGCCCCTACACTGTGCGGTAAACATTGCCATTAATTGAATTTTTTCAAAAAACTAAATTGTTATAGGTTTAGGAACTTTAAAGTTGGGATTTCTCGATCGTTTTGCTCTCTCAGAATGACAGAAACACGCGAAAAAGTCATCCTGAGCAGAGCGAAAAAGCATCAAAGCCTCGTTTTGTCCCCGATCAGCTTCATTCCAGGCATCCCTTCAACAATTTCTTTGACACAGGTAAGGGCGGTAGGAAGTTCTTCTTTTGTTTTGGTCGTGACAACAAAATTATCAGTATGACGGACAAACTTATATCTTGCCTTTACCTGTCAGACGAATTCATATTCTCTGACCGCCTCTCAATCCCACGTCCCTGACTATTCCCTGGCTGCCTTGCCAGCGCCTTTAAGGCGGATGATGGTAAAAAGGCTTACCGACACCACAAACATGCCAATGCTGATAATCTGCGCTATGGTAAAAAGCCCAAAAAATAATGGGGTGTCATCCCGGAGCGATTCCATTGAGAACCTTACAACGGGATACAATATTCCAAATAGAAGCAATACTTCCCCGTTCTTTTTCCGGTATTTTAAAAATATGCTCAGGATAAAGAAGAGTGCTACATCTGCAAGAAATGAGTATAACTGAGTGGGGTGTATCGGGAGGCTGTGAGTATCAGAGAGAGAAACTAACCCGAGTTCATCCTGATGAATAAAGGCAGGACTGCCGTCTATCATCCCTGTTTTATCCAGCGTTTTGGGAAATTGGACCGCCCACGGGATATGGGTAGCTACCTTGCCGAAGCAGCATCCGTTCAGGAAACATCCGATACGTCCGAGGCCGAGCCCCAGTGCGGCTGAAGGTATAAGGAGATCGATGGTCTTCAGGAACGGCAGGTGATGCTTCCTGACGTAGACAAGCAAGGTGACGACGCCGGCAAAGAGACCACCGTAATAAACCAAACCGCCTTCATAAATTTTGAAGATGCTTAAAAGATTGTACTTATACTCCTTATAGAACTGAATAATAAAGAAAAGCCTTGCCCCAAAAATGCCGGCACAAACGAGATAAATTCCAAGATCAGTAATCTTATTTTGGTCAATTCCTTCCTTTTTTGCTCTCCAGCGTGCAATCATCATGGCCACGAGAAAGGCAACCATCAGCATGAATCCGTAAGAATAGATAGGGATGCTTTTCTGGAAAAAAGGCAAGGGGATTTCGAGGAGTATTTTTCTCATGATCAGATGGTTTCGATGTGCTTGTTATTCACATCTACCAGAATAATCTTCGGCTTCCAGTTCCTTGCTTCTTTATCTTCCATGAGACAGTAAGAAATGATGATAACCTTATCGCCCGGCTGTGCCCATCGCGCTGCAGCGCCGTTTAAACAAATGACACCGGAGTTGCGCTCACCTTCAATCACATAGGTCTCTACCCGTGTTCCGTTATTAATATTGAGGACCTGTACCCGTTCGTAATGTAAAATATCCACGGCATCAAGGAGCGCCTTGTCTATGCTGATACTGCCTTGATAATTCAGGTTGGTCTCTGTTACCGTTGCGGCGTGTATCTTAGCCTTGCACATCTCGCGTAGCATTGTTATTCTCCATAAGCCTCATGTTGTTTAATATACAATTGCATATTTTATCTTAAAGTACGGCAAAATCAACATGCAGTAACTTCCCTACCCCGAACGAGTCGGAAAAGAATGTTTTCTGTTTCTCACACCAAGACACCAGGAGTTAGAGTATTGGTACGAAAATACGTCTTCATCATGACTTTTTCACACCATTACTGCTGGGCAAAACTGGCTGGGTAAAATAGCGTTAAACTCTCTGTTTTGATACGGCGTATTCTGTGAACTATAGTAAACGTATAAAGAAAGTTGTCATTGCGATGGTGCTAGCCCGAAACAATCTTAATAGTGAGATTGCTTCGCTGTCGCTCGCAATGATCAGCACATGTCAACATATTTAATACGTTTACTATATGCACAAAGACCATTGAATAATAAGATGATTACTTTTTATTGCGCTGCTGGTGGATAAAAACTTCTGACGCATACCTTGACGAGATCAACAATCTCTTCGTCCTTCAGTTTTCCCTTATAGCCAGGCATTTTCCTTTTGCCATTTGCCACGGAAATAATTAACCGCGAATCAGAGACATTGTCCTGCCATTTGGTGTTAGTAAAATCCGGCATTTTGTAAATGAATCGTCCTACGATACTCCCTTTTCCGTTAAGCTTGTGGCACTTTCGGCATTCCCTCTCATATACAGCCCAGATACCGTCTTTTTCCGTCAAGGCTGTTTGCTTAGGGTTACATCCATAAGACGACAAGGCACATACAATAAATAGAAATACCGCGGTAATACCTTTTTTCATTTCCCTCTCCTGTTTTCGTGATTTCTAAAAAGCTCCATTGTTACTTTTGTTCTTAGTGGATGCAAAAAGTTCAAAATTTAAGTTTACCATAAAACCTTATATATGCAAGCTTCATATCATGGTATTTGATAAGTTTGTAAAAAAGTCCGAAACAGGGCTGTGAACGTGTATTCCCTTGACATTCATCACCCCATTTTTTATAATTCGGAAAAAAGCTTATTTCCCAATGAATTCGGAGGATTTTGCCAAATTTCTATGGAAAATTTAACTACAGGCTCGAATACCTGTCTTGTTGGTCTCCAATGGGGAGACGAAGGTAAAGGGAAGATTGTTGATATACTCACCGAGTCGTTCGATATCATCGTTAGATACCAGGGTGGCAGTAACGCAGGCCATACGGTTATCGTAAATAACGAAAAATTCGTCTTACACCTCATTCCTTCTGGCATCCTCAGAAAAAACAAAAGTTGTGTTATCGGCAGCGGAGTAGCCCTCGATCCCCGACAATTACTGGAAGAAATCGATGAATTACGGAAGAAAAACATAGAAGTAGGCAGCAATCTCCGCATCAGTGAGCTGGCACATCTTGTGTTTCCCTACCATAAAAAGTTTGATGAACTGTCTGAATCGGAAAAAGGTGACGATAAGATTGGCACAACCCGCAGGGGTATTGGTCCCTGTTATACTGATAAGATGGCGCGCAACGGTATCCGGGTAGCCGATCTTTATCATCCCGATCATTTCAAACAAAGGCTGAAAAAAGTCGTTGAAGAAAAGAATCGGATTCTCGTGCGTGTGTATGATGCTGAGGCATTGTCATGGAAGGATATGTATGACGCCTATTGCGAATACGCTGAGCAGATACAGCCTTTCGTCTGTAATACCGTAGTATTTATGGATGACGCCATAAAGGTAAAAAAAAAGATATTATTTGAAGGCGCCCAGGGTTCACTGCTCGATGTGGATTTTGGGACCTATCCCTTTATTACCTCTTCTTCGGTGATTGCCGGAGGCGCTGCGGTTGGTACTGGCATTAGCCCCAAACAGATTCATAAGGTGCTTGGCATCATGAAATCCTATACGACACGGGTTGGCAGCGGTCCTTTCCCTTCAGAATTGAACGATGCATTAGGTGAATATCTAAGAAAAAAGGGGGGAGAATATGGCGCTACGACCGGGAGGCCAAGACGCTGCGGCTGGTTTGATGCGGTAGCGGTTAAGCATGCGATCATGGTGAGCGGTGTGGACAGCGCTGTATTGACAAAGCTGGATGTATTGGACGAGCAAAAAACGATAAAGATATGCGTAGGGTACAAATTTGGTGATACCGTGTACGACGTATTTCCCACAGATTTAGCAGCACGCACGGAATGTCAGCCGGTGTACAGGGAGGTACCCGGTTGGCAAAAAGACACGTCTAACATGCGCGATAAACGAGATATTCCCTCTCAGGCAAAAAGTTATATAAACACCCTTGAAAAGATTTTGGATATCAGGGTGGAAATGCTTTCTGTTGGTCCGGACCGGGGCCAGGTTGTAAATCTCATATGAGTGAAAATGGGCATGTGCCTTCCCACATTGCAATTATCATGGATGGGAATGGACGATGGGCAAGGCACCGGGGGTTTGTAAGGATTCGCGGACATAAAGCGGGAGTGGAGTCTGTCCGGGAAATAACGCGTGAATGTGCAAAAAAGCATGTACAACAGCTCACGCTGTATGCATTTTCCCAGGAAAACTGGAAGAGACCCAAACGCGAAGTAAATTTGCTGATGAAACTCCTGAAAGATTTTCTTATCAAGGAGCGGGGCGAGATTGAAGAAAACAATATTCGCCTGACGGCTATTGGCAGAATAGACGGTCTTCCTGAGGATGTAAAGCGGGAACTCGCTATCAGTATCGATGAAAGCAAGAACAACACCGGAATGGTGCTTTGTCTTGCGCTCAATTATGGCGGGCGTTCCGAGATTGTGGATGCGGCAAAAAATATTGCCAGGAGTATAAAAGCCGGGGAAATGGGTTTGGAAGAAATTACGGAGGAGACCTTCAAGAAATATCTCTATACGAGTGAAATGACAGACCCTGATTTGCTCATACGGACGGGCGGAGATATGCGGATAAGCAATTTTCTTTTGTGGGAAATATCGTATACAGAGCTTTGGGTAACTCCTGTCTGCTGGCCTGATTTTCGGAAGCGGCATTTGGAGGAAGCAATTAAAGAATTTTCACGCCGGGAACGACGGTTTGGCGGGTTACAGGAGTGAGCACTCTTCAGACAAGAATCACCTTTGGCGTTGTCATGTTCGCACTGTTCTTTGGGATTTTGTGGCTCGATTCCCTGTTTTGTACGGATGTCGGATTTGGGTGTCTGGCCATTGTGGCTGGTGGAATTGGCTTATATGAATTTTACCACATGGCGGACAAGAACGGGTTCTCTCCATTTTGTAAATCCGGTATTATCGCCGGTGTAGCGTTATTGACGTTCTATTGGTTGTCCGTACGCAAAGATACAGGTATCGATTGTCATTTTTTCAGACAGGAAGTATTGGTTATCCTCGTCTTCTGGCTTTTACTCATCCAGGCTTTTACCCGTGGTACACAGGATGCGATAAAAAACATTGCGGTAACCATATTCGGTATCTTCTATGTAGTTTTTCTCCTGAGTTTTGCCGTTGTCTTGCGCAACTTTCCTCATGGTCTTTCTATCGTAATTCTGGTTCTGCTCGTTTCCAAGTTTGGCGATATCGGAGGTTATTTACTAGGCAGAAAATACGGCAGACACAAGCTGGCAAAGGTCATTAGTCCGAATAAAACGATAGAGGGCTCCTGTTTTTCACTGGCATCGAGTGTTCTGATTGCGGTTATTTTTAATCTCATCCCTCACATCAGGGTGATGAGCGTCCCATGGGCAATCGCATTTGGGGCGGTTGTTGGTTTTTCAGCCATGTTGGGTGATTTGGCGGAATCGCTTCTCAAGAGGGATGCTAACGTAAAGGATTCTGGTCGTCTCGTGCCCGCCTTCGGCGGCGTACTGGACGTGATTGATTGTTTGTTAGTCAGCCTGCCGGTTTCCTACTATTTTTTAGTATGGTGTAAGTTAGTTGAACTATGAATCAAAAAGTTAAAATACAAAAACATTCCGAAATCAAAGAACCTTTTCACGATCCCTTTCCGTATCAAGATACCCTTATCCTCGAGAACGACACAGAAGCATCTATTTTATATGGCAGCCACGACCGGTATCTCCGTCTTGTGAGGGATGCCTTCAAGGTGCAGCTCGTTGCCCGCCATGGATTACTCAAACTCGAAGGTGAAAAAGAACGGGTAGACACCAGCATAGAAGTTTTGAACAGATTGCTGGCAATTGTGCGCACTACGGGAAGGTTGGACCTGGACGATGTAGAACAAGCTATTGTCGATGCAAAGGGTGATGCGGGGAATGGAACCGGCCAAACGATTGACGTTTTTCAAAGAGGCCTTTTTATAAAACCAAAGACGGAGGGGCAGGCAAATTACATCGAGGCAATTAAAAAAAATGATCTCGTTTTTTGTATCGGACCCGCTGGAACGGGGAAAACCTATCTGGCGGTGGCGATGGCACTCTCTTTTCTGAAAAGTGGGCGTATAAAAAGAATTGTACTTGCCAGGCCGGCCGTTGAGGCGGGGGAGAAACTTGGGTATCTGCCGGGCGATATTAAGGCAAAAGTGAATCCATACCTGCGTCCGCTCTATGATGCTATAGCGGATATGATGGATGTCGGGCATGTAAAAAAATATCTGGAAAGCGACCTGATAGAGATACTACCGCTTGCCTATATGCGGGGGAGAACGCTCAACGATGCATTCATCATTCTGGATGAAGCGCAAAATTGCACCGTTAAGCAGATGAAAACCTTCTTAACGAGACTGGGGGTCAAATCAAAGGTGGTTGTAACTGGGGACATCACTCAGGTCGACTTGCCGGGCGGAGAATTGTCGGGCTTAATTGATGTCCAGGAAAGGCTAATGAGTGTTAAAAATATTTCTTTTGTATACCTGACGAAGGCAGACATTGTCAGGCACAGGCTGGTTCAGGATATTGTCGATGCGTATGAGTTATAGTAAACGTAACTTCGCGAATGTGCTTGCAATAGCAACGTTCTTTTTGCGTTCATGCTATAGCATGTTATGACCGAATGAAATTAGAAATTATTAATCTCCAAAAACACTATCCCATAAAGCAAAACGAGATGAAAAAACTGGTTCGCCGGGTTTTAAAAAATGAGAAGAGGGATGCGGAACTCAATCTTGTTTTTATGGACAATAAAGGCATAAAAAAAATTAATAACATGTTTTTGGGGCACAATTATGCTACCGATGTACTGAGTTTTGCGTATCATGAAGATCCCCGTAACAAGACTATTACGGGTGAAATCCTTGTTTCTGTTGAGATGGCGGTTCAACAAGCGCAAAATCGTGCGTGTTCAGTCGAAGAAGAAATTGCCTTGTATCTGATCCACGGGGTATTGCATTTATTGGGATATGATGACAGAAAAAAAAGAGATGCAAAAAAAATGCACCAGAGAACGGGTGATTTGCTGTCAGGGCTTGGCTATCGTGTTCCTGTCTATGATTAATTAACGTTTATTTACGCTGGTATGCCTGTCTTAAGAACAGAGGCCATTGCACTAGGAAGGACTGACTATAGTGATTCCAGTCAAATCATTACTTTTTACACGCATGACTACGGAAAAATCCGGGCTCTTGCAAAAGGATTTAAGCGATCATCGGGGAAGCACAGTTCCAAGGCAGTAGACCTGTTGTCGTATTATCAGATTTTTTTTATTAAAAAAGAACATACGTCTCTCCATACTCTTACCGAGGCGGTATTACAAAATAATTATCCAACACTCCGAAACGATTTGGATAAATACTACAGAGCTTCGTATGTGGCGGAACTGATTAATGAATTTACTATGGAAGATGACCCCAGTGAGCAACTTTTTAATATTCTGGTGAATACGTTAGATGGAATATCAACGGAGCAGGACGCTACCGTTCGCTCATTGGTTTTTGAGATAAAACTGTTAAAGATTTTGGGGTATTTGCCTGAATGGGGATGTTGTGTCCAGTGTAAGAATCGTATTCAGCAGGCATCAGGGGTGCGTTTCAGTGCAAAAGAGGGAGGGGTATTGTGTAAAAGGTGTCAAACGGAATCTACCCATGGAATCCTGGTTGCTCCCGGTGCAATGTTTATTGCCGGGAGATTAGCGGAGATGAACTTTCAGAGATTGGATCGCGTTCGGTTGCACCTGTCTATTTGTGTTGAAATAGAAAAAATGCTGAGATATTATATTGCCTCTCTATTAAACAAGGAGCTGAATTCATGGAAATATATCAAAGTATGACACACTATTTCATGAAGAATATCATATGGAAATAAAATTTAACTATATCCTTCCTTTGATATGCAGTATGTTTAGTCTGGCGCTTACTCCCGCATACGGGAAATGGATATGGAACAGGGAGACGGGTTGGATGGAGTCTCCCTCTGCCGCAATTACCACGTTGGAACAACGTTACAAATATGCGCTTTCGCTTCTGATAGAACAAAAATATACTATTGCGATAAAAGAATTTGAATCAATTATCCGTGATGCTTCCGATTCTGAATATGCAGAAATTTCTCAAATAGGTATTGGTCGTGCCTATTTTCTCAATAATGATTTTAAGCGGGCACTTAAGGCGTATGAAAAAGTCCTGGAAAGATATCCTGGCACAAAAAGGACCGAGGAGGTATTTGAGCAGGAGTATCAGGTGGGCATTGCTCAAATGGAGACCAATGAGAGTGCTGCGATTGGCGTCTTTGAAAAGATTATAGAAAAGCATCCCTTGGGACCTGTTGCTCCGGATGCACAGATAAAAATAGCGGATTGTTATTTCAAACTTAATCAATACGAAGAATCCCTTGATGCGTATGAGAAGTTTTTGGAAAATTACCCGAAGAGTGAATGGGTTCCTTATGTTCAATACCAGATACCGCTTACCAAAGTCTATCACGAGAAGCAGCAAGAGCGCAATTACGGTCTTCTGATCTCTGCACGGGAAGGATTCGAAGAATATTTAGTTTCCAACCCTCATGGTATATATACTGAGGACGCAAAGAAAATGATTCAGGAAATCCGGATTATCGAGGCAGAAAGGGAGTATAATATCGGAGAGTTTTACCTTCGGCAAAAGAAGCCTGTTTCGGCTGCCATGTACTTTGAGTATGTTAAGGAGGATTTTCCGGACACAATCTGGGCGGAACGGGCGAATGAAAGGATCGAATTCCTGAGAATAATTGAAGCAATAAAATAAGAGGCCGGAAGGTACATACGAAAGGTGCCTTATTGTTTCTGGCATCTGATAGAAGAGGATATGTTAAAATACGAATATCCTGCATGACATAGCAGCGCCAGAAATGCTCCTCTCTTAGCCAATTTTAGAAGGAAAATAAGAATGAGTATCAGACTTGCTTTCACCCCTCCTTTGCAAGGCGGGAAAACAGGGAGGTGGAAAAACATTTTTCAAAAAACCGCATGTATACCCGGGAATAGTTTTACGTATTTTGCTTGTCTCGCGGCGTTGTTCCTTTTTCTTACTGCTGTTGTGGGTTGTGGCTATTCATCAAAATCATTGCTTCGTTCCAATGTTCGGAGTATTTATGTCCCGATTTTTGATAATAATACCTTTCGCAGAGGATATGAGTTCGATCTTACCAGGGCTGTTCGTGACCAAATCCTACTCAGAACACGACTTCATGTCGTGGATAAAGACGAGGCCGATTCAATTTTGTTTGGGAAGATTACCAGTTTTACGGAAAATGTTTTTATTGAAAACTCAAGAGATAACATAATCGATAGCCAGACTTCTGTTGGAATAGCAATACGGTGGGTGGACAGAAGAACGGGAAGGATCCTTGTTGAGAGGAACGACATCCGTAAATCAGCGGAGTTTATTGTTCCGAGGAATGAAACGCTTACTTCTTCCGGGAATGAGGCTTTTGTCAATGTTGCCCGTGGTATTGTGGATGCAATGGAAGAGGACTGGTAATCACGCGGAATGGTCATGATAATGAACACTCCTCTCCCCGAACCAGGACAAACGATCCAAGACACTCCTGATAATTATAAAAGAGGGTGTTTTGATGTGCCGTATCCGCAGGGTATATTGCATCTCGGCACGAAAACATGTGTCATGGGAATCCTGAACATAACCCCCGATTCGTTTTATGATGGGAATCGGTATGATACCAGCGAAAATGCCGTTGAACATGCACTCAACATGGTGAATGACGGGGCAGATATTATTGATGTGGGCGGTGAATCAACAAGGCCAGGCGCGCTTCCTTTGTCGGAAAGAGAGGAAATAAAAAGAGTAATTCCTATTATTAAACTCTTATCAAAACGGGTACGGACGCCTATTTCTGTGGATACCTATAAGGCAAAGGTTGCAGAAAGGGCGATTGATGCCGGGGCATCAATGATAAATGATGTTGGCGGATTATGTACGGATGAAAAGATGGCACAGGTCGCAGCAGAGTCGCATGTGCCCGTTGTCATTATGCACAAAAAAGGCACCCCGCGGACGATGCAGAAATACCCAATCCGGAAAAACGCATTCGTGGAAATAATGTCTTCTTTCAAAAAATCAATTTCCATTGCGATTGATGCAGGAATAGACAGAGACAGAATTATTTTGGACCCCGGCATTGGTTTCGGAAAAACCGTGCAACAGAACCTGGAAATCCTGAAAAGGTTAAATGAGTTTAAAGGTTTAGGTTTTCCCTTAATGGTTGGCACGTCCCGGAAAAAATTTATCGGCGCTATTTTAGATCTCCCCGTTCAGCAACGTTTATATGGAACGCTTGCAACTCTTGCCGTTGCAGTTATGAATGGCGCCCATATGGTGCGGGTTCACGATGTGCGTGAAGCTGTCCAGGTGGTAACTCTGTGTGATGCAATCAGGAACAGTTAATGTTTGAGAGCATATTTGGCGTATTCGAAAATATCAACGGCTGGATGATCGGAAGATCTCTGGGTGAGATATTCCTTATCTACATGGTGGTGTATGTCGTACTCAGAATCATGCAGGGGACCAGCGGAACCAGTATTTTACGCGGTTTAGCGTTTATTATTGTCTTGATATCTATTGGCGTACTGTTCTTTGTGCGAAAATTGCAGCTCTTTACCATCGATTGGTTAATAACCGAATTTGTCCCCGTATTTATCATCCCGATTATTATTCTCTTTCAACCAGAATTCCGGCGTGCCCTGTTACGGCTCGGTCAAAACCCGGTTTTTAGTATGTTTTTAAAGTCTGAACAGCAGGAAATGACCTATGAAATCATACAGGCAGTTGAAAATTTATCCAAAAGCAAAATTGGCGCTTTAATTGCCATAGAACGAGACATTGGTCTGGGCAACTTTGTAGAAACAGGGACAAAATTACATGCAGACGTTTCACAAGATTTACTCAATACCATTTTTTGGCCAGGCTCTCCCCTGCATGACGGCGCTGTCATTATTCAGGAGCAAAAGATAAGCGCCGCCGGGTGCCTGCTTCCGCTTACGGAAAAGACAGAATTATCAAGAAGCCTTGGTACCCGCCACAGGGCAGGTATTGGTCTTACCGAGGAAACCGACGCCATCGTTATTATTGTATCCGAAGAGACAGGAACGATATCGACTGGCTTTAAAGGAACATTAAATCAGGGTATTGACGCGAAAGAACTGAAAAAGATTCTCGATGAGTTATCCACCGAAAGATTTAGCGTTGCAAAGAGTATCCGTGGAAGATGAAGAAAATATTTACTGCTAATATCCCTACAAAGCTCATGGCATTGGTAATGGCAGTTGCCCTTTGGTTATATGCCATTAACCGGCATACGGGAGATTTAACCGCAACGGTAGGGCTGGCAATTGTTGTGCCTGAAGGTATTACTATCGTTGAGCAAAGCACCGGGGAGATTACCATACATTTACAAGGCCCGCAGAATGTGATTGATACGGTTGACACCATGATAAAAGACCGAAAAATTGAGGCAAGGTACGTCATAAAAGAATCTCCCGATCTTATTGAAGATCAGTTAAAACAAAGCATTTTTATTATGAGAGAGCACCTGGATTTACCACCCGCCGTTAAATTAGTTTCAGTTTACCCGGAGAAAATCGACGTTGTGCTTGGTAAATTGCAAAAGAAAAAATTAAAGGTCGTATTGCAAAAAAAAGGGGAACCTGCTGTTGGTTATAGCGTTGCAAACGAATTCATATTTCCGGGAGAAGTAGAGGTTACCGGGTCATTGAACGCCTTGAAAGAAGCCGCATTTATCAATACGATTCCTGTTGATATCGGGGGAATTTCCGGGGAGCAAAACCGCACCTTTCCCTGGCGCATTGAAATAGACCAGAAGGTGACGATTAAACGCGGCGATAAAACGGTTTCTCTGCCAGTTGTATGCAAGGAGGATGTACGGGTATGGCTCCAAATCGTAGAGCAACAGGATACGCGAGTATTCGGGAAAATAAAGATAAAGGTCGTATGCCCTGCAGAATATCCCTATCTGATTAAGATGCAGGATGAATTTGCTGAGGTAAGGGTGAAAGGTCCGAAACTTTTGCTCGATAAACTGAATGCGGATGATATTATACTCTATATTGATGCCACTGCTTTAAAACCGCCGGGACCGTATAAACAACCCATAAAAAGTATTTTGCCGAAAAATATTGAACTTGTTGACAGATTGCCCGAAGTTCACGTAGATATTCGTGAAACCCTGCGCTCTGTGGAGGCACGATGATACAGTTGGGGGTCAATATAGATCATGTTGCTACTCTGCGCCAGGCAAGAAGGACATTTGAACCCGATCCGGTAACGGCTGCATCCCTTGCGGTGCTGGGCGGCGCCGATATTATTACCGTTCATCTGAGAGAAGATCGTAGACATATCCAGGATCGGGATGTGAGATTGTTGCGGGAAACGGTATCTACCAAGTTAAATCTTGAGATGTCAACAGCGCCGGAGATTGTTGACATCGCTCTGAAAACAAAGCCGGAGCAGGTAACCCTTGTGCCTGAAAAAAGACAGGAGATTACCACAGAGGGGGGGCTGGACGTTGTATCGCAAAAAAAGATAATGGCAGATGCAGTTAAAAGATTTAAAGATGCCGGCATCGTGGTCAGTCTTTTTATCGATCCGGAAGAAGGTCAGATATCCGCAGCAAAGGATGTGGGTGCACAGTACATTGAGTTGCACACGGGGAATTATGCGAATGCACGAGATGATATTTCCAAAGGCAAAATGATTGAGAAACTGCAAGAAGGCGTAAAGGTGGCGCACAAGGCGGGATTGCGGGTCAATGCGGGACATGGGTTGACGTATCAGAACGTTGGATTAATCGTGGAATCCCTGGATGTTGAAGAATTGCATATTGGACACAGCATTGTCTCGCGGGCGGTATTTACGGGAATCCAGAAGGCAGTCTCAGAGATGAAGGAATTGATCTCCCGGCATTCTTTACAAAAATCGCTGAGGATGGGTTTAAAAAAGTGAGCTACCGGCACCAGATTTTATGATTTAAATCCTAAAATATGACAAAAAGGCTCCGGCAGGTTGACATTTAAAAGCCATGAATTTTCGCATGGCAAAGAAAATTACTGACAGTACCTGACGGTAACGGACTCTGTATCATTATCCCCTTACCAACTCAACTCCAACTCAACTTCTCTTGCATACACCGCATTAGTATCGGGTAACTCCTGCGGGTAGCGTTTACGGTTCAATTTGAAATGGAAACGGTATTTTCCTCCGGTCCAGATTGTGGGTGCGCCATGAGAACCGCTTAGTGGAATCAGCATCGTGCGGGTTTCATCGCCATTGCCAAGCAGACGGAAATGTTGGGGAGCAAAGAAAGGCAAAGACAAATCGGGCAAGGGTAATTTCTTGATTAATACGCCCTGGTTGTTGAGCAGGAAAAGCTGGTTTGCGTGCATGTTTTCAATATGCACGGTCAGGGATTGAATGAGCACACTATGTAAAATGATACTGAAGTCATTTTCATCCCGCAAGAGGCCTATGACGCGGGTTTGCTTTTGATCTACAGAAGTGAATTTCAGCTCAAATAAAAAATATTTCAAGCGACCCTCATGATTCAGCGCTGCAAGGGCATACCGTGGCGCCTGTGGCAAGGATTGCAATAAGCGGTTAGCCATCATTGCAAGCACACGATCCGTCTGGATTTTTATGGCTTTTATTCCCCGTACCTCCTCCCTGATGAGATCCTCAAAAGATTCGAAGTCATGTGGTATGTGCGGCTCCAGTGCCCTTATGCCCGGAGTTAATACGGTCGGATGCGGATCCACGATCTCTTTTTCAATTGTCAAAACCAGTTCCTCGGAGAATCTCAGCGGCTCAGGACTTTCCAGGAGCAATAATATTGTACCGGACTCTTTTTCCAAACGGCTAATCGTCAAAGCCTGTAGTCGCTGTACCAGCGGCAGGGACAATGCTTCCGCCCAGCGCTGGAACAGGGTCAGGCGTGATGCGGCATCAGCGCCTGGTTGCATCAATGGTATGATGTCAGCGGAAGTAGCTGCATACAAAGCCTGGATTATTTGTGCCTCATCATCTGCTTCAGAACCTGCAGGGATCACTACGGTGTTGCTGCCTGCAGATTGTATATGTTGAGCAAAACTCGCGAACCGGCTCGACTGAAAATAGAACCGATAAGCATCCAGCGCTTCCACAGTCAGCCTTGTAAATGCACCTCCGTTTTGTGCCACCAAAGCCAACTGTCCGGAACGAATCCCGGCTCTTTCTACTATCAATTTGGCGTCATCCAACCGGATTTCCAACTGGTCATCATATGCTACCAGTTCCAATTGGAAAGGCGCACTCAGATTTGACGGAATCGATGTTTGCTGCAAATCCTGTAATGCACCAGCATGCCACTGCTGCACTTTCAGTATCCCATTTGCTTCATCCACTAATGCCAGCATGGCGCTGGTAACGCCGGACGCAGCAGTCAGAACTCCAATAGCTATGCCAGCCGTTGCTCCTTCAGGATCCAATTGAACACTAACCTGTACATGATTCCAATCGGCCTCTCCAAAAACGGCATAATATCTTAAATCTGGGATAGCCGTTGACGTTAGTTGAACGCTTCCCTCTTCAAATATCCAGGCGCCAGATGCAAAACCCTGTTCGGTAAATGGTTTGAATGCACTCACGTCGTCAGCTATAAATGGATTGCGGTGAATGCATGGTCCACCCTTGGATTTCAGGTTAGCCCTGAATGATGTATTTGCTTCCCATAATGCAACCGCGTCTTGCCTGGAAGGATCAATTGGCTGATGCAAGAGCACCTGAGAAGGAGGTGGCGGAGGCGTTATACCTCCATTGCAACTAAAGGGTGAACTGAGAACTCCCTGCACCCTCAACCTCATGATATCGGTAGTAATCGCCTTTCGCTCCAATCTAAACAAGACGTCTCCAATGAGTACTGTAAAATCATAGGGATTAGTAGTTCCGCTGCCCCTGTTCTCCACAATCCAATCGGGATTCGATTTAGAAATACGGTTATGACCAAACGGATCCCCCTGCTTGTCGACCGTAATATCCCATTCCAGCACCTGATTCAATTCCGCAGGATTGTTTGGGTTAATGCTGCGGTCAACAGGAAGTAAAATATTGAACTGCTCCCTGAACGCCATCGCAATAGGCTCTTCACGGTAAACGATGAGTCTATCCGCGCGGGGATAAATAGTTTCGAGATAAGGTTCAATTTCATGGCCAACATGGTCACCATAGTTCAATCCAACCATTCCTTTTGTGCGGAAGTAAGCACGTTGTACCATTTCAGCTTCCTGTGCCCCGGTTTGATTGTGCTGTAGCACCACTCTGGTTGTAGCAGTAATTTCATAGTTGTGATTCGGCAACCAGGCCAGCTTCCCTTTGCCAATGATAGCAGACCCTTCACCATGCTCGCATTTTTTAGGTTCGCTTAGCCCGTCCCGTTGTTCCAGCACGGTCTTGTATTCCATCCGAACCACTTCAATTGCCTCAGACTGCTTTGGATTTGCAATGAAGGCGTCAGGGGTATCCTCCGAAACAAACCTGAACAGCATCCTTGTAAATCCTTTTGGATCCTGCATTTCTATAAACTCTGCATGCGGAGAAGTCAGTGAGAATTCTTTTTTGGAAAGTAAATCCACTCCACGAAAACCTTCCACCACGATTGACGCATGGCGATGCTGTGGCAGCCAATAACATTCCATTCGAAAATGAAAAACGGGTTGATCAAAATTTACCACAGCAAAACTGAATTCTTTCGGAAGGTGCAGATTTAGCTTTGCACAGGGGGGATGGCTTGGCGATATTACTCCAGGAGTCACCAGTGGTCTTGGAGTCAAAAGCCAATGAAGTACACTATCGCTGTCGCTGAATCCCTGGAAGCCAGGCACACGCTGACCATACATCGTTTCGCTAAAGAATACGCGATGCCAGCTTTCCTTTCTTCCCGGACCAATCACATTACAGCAGGGCCATCCAGGTTGAAAGATAAGGATCGATTCATCGGCTTCAGCATTTTCGGTTATGAGGGTAAATGGTGTTTCAGCATTGACCAATAACCTGCGCGGATCAAAGCGACCCTGGCTCTGCACATCCCTGTCCCATAGCACTTTCACGTCAGAGGAGAATAATGCCTGCAGCTCGTCATCAGACGGCCACTCGTCAAGGGGAGGCAATTGTGTATCTTCCGGAGCCAATAAGGTCGTCCACTGGTTGGCGTTAGCTCCATAGCGTGGCTGTCTTCGAATACTTAAGGATACCAGTTCGTAAGTAATGCTCAGTTCACTGCTCGCTGGCGGAACGGCGGCCTGTGTGCCTGCACCGGGCGGTGTATTTTCCCCTATGGTGAGCTTGTCATCTACCGGTACCTTGAAATTGAACACGACGGTGCTGTCTACCCCGACGGCTGTCATTCCATTCAGCGTGGATTGTGGAAGTTCCTGCGGCGACAACGTTCGAAGCTTGTTCAGATCAAACAGTTGTTTCTCATCGATCTCGGCGCCTTCCAGCGCGGTGAGCAATACCGGTCCGGCTTGTTTTACGCCATGCACAAAAGCTTCGGCGCTGAGGAGAGGCGTTGAAACCAGCAACTGCCTTTCGGGCTGTGGTGAATCATATATTTTCTCAAAGCGAATGGTTACATCAGGAAGGTACCATGGCGTATCAATATGTATTTCAAAAGCCAGGCGTTTGTAATCGGGATTCGGACCCAGATAATCCAATTGAACCTTGATGCTGGCGCCAAATCGGAATACCCTAAAAAGTTTGATCCGGAACCCGGCTTCGAACATGAGGATGAGTCCTGAGGCCGAAGATTCGTTTTTCCAGATCCCGGCAATGAGCAAGAAATTAAAATAATACTCAGCCTTACCCACGCCAAAGTTCGCACTGCCTTTGGCGCTGATCAGCCCGCCGAAGCCTTTTGGCCCTTCTTCTCGATCCACAAATTGTATGCAGATCGCAACGATAAGTTCCATCTTGAAGAAGAAACCCGCCTTCATGCGGAACCCAAACCAGGTGTTCTGATCACTGAGCTGTCCCAGTGCAAATGTGCCGGGCTTGTTGCCGATGTAAAGATTCCCGCTCAATGCTGCTACATTATCGAGCCCAGGCACTGAAGCGCCTTCCGGCAACACATTCTTAAAAGAAAGACTAACACCGGCGAATAGCGCCCATTTGCCAGTTTCCAAATCAACTTCCAGCACAGCGAATCCTACTGGTTTCTGGCTTTTCAGGAGGAACAGCTCCATAGCGATCATGAACGCATTGTCTGTAGGGCTATGATGTCCGAAGACAAACATGTCGAGCAGCAATGCCTTGGTCCCTCCAAATGCACCGGCCGTTCCCACGCCGAATGCAAAACTGTCTTCCTGCGGCCTCCATGCATTCATCTTGCGATCAGCAGGGACACTCAAAGGCGCAGTCGCCGTCTTATACCATTTAAATATCCGCAGGTTCTGTTCGCTGGCATCGGGTGGCGCAAGGTTGGGCGCAAGATTGTTTGCTGCCATCAACCGGATATTGTAAAGATCAAGACCACCGGCCGCCGGAATAAAGGCCAGCTTAAAGCCAAACATCCGGTATTTGAAATTATCTACCGGACCAGAAACTTCGCCCTTGTATAAGAATACTCCTAATTGGAAGTTCTTGCCAAGGGCGCGAAACTTGAGTTCGAGTCCAAACGCCATTTCCTGGTAGAGATGCTCATTAATGGTTGTTTCGCCCGCCATACCGGTGCCCGACAATTCGAAGCTTTTTATTTTAAGCGCGAAACTAATACCATCCAGCAAAAACTTCGCTGCATTTGGATTGCCGGCAATGCGCCACCGAAAACGATAAACTATTATAGAGGCGCTATATTTATCATTGCCAAGTCCCAATCCACCCGTTATTGAAAAATACGTGCCTCCGTTTTTATCGGTGAGAATGGCAATTTCCTGGATGATGATCTTGATGAAATTCACTATCACGATCTGTGTGCCTTCGGGTAGCTGCACACCACCAAAGGCGATAGAACCTAAATTCCACCCGATATCTTTCCATGCGATATTTACTGGTTCAGTGCTGACCTTGAATGAGTTGGACAGAATTTCAATCCTGAATATTTTGTTTTGGGATGGTTTCACCTCCAGATTGAGGTCTACCAGCAGTTGCCAATATTCATACCATTTATAATCAGCCAGACCATGATTCTCTTCATACAAATGTTTGAAGGAAAAGCCCAGTTTGGCTCCCATCAATTTCACTTTGTTATCACCCAGCGTAAGCAAGTGAATGCCCTTATTTCTGCGCCAGCCAGCCTGCGCCGTCCATTCATCTGTAAAGCCGATTGTAATAGCGTTTTCCGCAAACAGATCCAATTCAATCGTAGCGCCAGCAGGATGGGCGACGGCCTTGGTACCAAATTTTCCGCGCTCCACCCCTCCGAGCTGATTACCGCTGACTGAACTTACAAGAACTATTTCCCGTTTGGAAGGATCGGTGCGGTCGATAGTAAAAGCAGTAGGTTCCTTTATTTCGGCAAAAGCAGAGGCATCTTCTACAGTGATGGTTGTAGCAGTTTCATTGATTGCCGCACTGAGTTTGGTGACCTTTGGCAACTCTCCCCGGGTAATAATTACTTTTATGCGGCCAAACTGGCTTTCTTGTATCGCATCCGGGTCTATTGACTCGATGATGAACTCTTCGATCAGCAATAAAAATCCTGCGAGATCAATTTTGATCGGCGCACTGGCAAAGGAATAGGCTTCTTCAAAACGATCCCCGAATTCAATATTGCGCCTGATGCCAAGCCTGCCGTGAATCGGAATAGGCAAAAGCAGAATATTAAAGAATGGTATGACAATATCTTCCAGCACAAACTGTATCTGACCCGGTTGAGGCTGCCCCGAGTTCAGCCATTCATTAAATTCTTTTAAAGGCGTAAGGCCGCTATCGAGATCAATGGTTCTAACCGCCATCACTCCCCTGAAATTGGTATCTCCTGGGATTAATGCTTCCGATGGCTCAATCGTATGTCTCGTCCATTCAATTGCCTGCTCGACTTTTTGGTGGTTGCCTTTCAAAGTGGGTGCGGCAATAAGAGAGATGTCATGAACGCCGAAGCAAGGCAGTCCAGAAAATAGGCAAGGACCAACCGACATGACCACAGCCGGTTCCACGATAAAATCCAATTCCTGTGTAACACGGACTTTAAGATGTACAAAAATAGAGGAAGGATCGGAAGTTTTCAGTTCTACCTTGTAACTGTCATAAATACCTGCCACAAATTCATTGGTCAGCGGGAAAGGAGGTTCGCCCGTACCGGTTTCTGTTATGGGTTCAAGTAATCCACCAGGTAACTGTATCTTTACCGGAAGAGCTTCAATGACCACTTCTGTGCCATTATCAGTTTCCGTTACATAGCAACGGGCCGGACGCCCATCCCCGGTGTCCTGGAGAAAGAATGCGATATCCGGCATAGTGCGGATCACAAGTGGTACAGGAGGCGGCGCTGGGGGATTGTTGACCTCAATTTCGGCGTAGAAACCCACGGTGTCCGGAGTAGCGCCCGGGCTGATGGATTTGAAGCTAAGCGCAGCCTGCAAATACTCCATCAACGCATCCACCGGTTCGGTGACATCAATATCTCCCAGCAAAAAATGTATTTTGCGTGACGGCCAGATGCTGCTTGCCCTTTTCACCCGAGCAAGGTTGCTGAGCGCTCTATCAATTCCCAATATGTCAAAAAAAGTTACGGCCATACCTTTCCTTTACGCGTCATGGTCCCGGCGTTGGCTGGGGATCATCAATGGTTGTGGGATCCACAAAGCTGTTATATATTTTTTCCCGTACGCTGGTAAACCAACCCATACCGATATTCACCAGCGCATTCATGAGGAGATTGGAGTTGATGGAAAATTGCAGGTCAGCATCATCGTTCAGATCGAACAGACTCAACGGCACAAAGCGGTTGCCCCCATAAAAATGCCTGCGAAATAGTTCGAATGCAGCAATAGGATCCTGCAACAATGCTGCACCCATCGATGGTGGTAAATTCAACTGTTCTGCCCAAATATCGGTACGGAGCATCCTGGCAGGGTTATCGGGTGCTGCTTTCAACTGCTCCGGTACCGTAAATACCCCGATCTCGCCATCCTGGAAAAACCCGCGCCGATTGATATTTCCCGAGCCGATATACACATGGATATCGTCTACCATCATGGCCTTGTCATGCACAAAAATTCCCCGTAGCTGCGAGCAGGTGACTGCACTCCCTTTAGGATGCTCCCTTGTAGTTGCACCCCATCGTGCATTCACACCAACAGCACCCCTTATTACTCTCAATTTTACTACAGGGTGGCCGTCAACAATCTCTCCCTCGTCTGTAAGCTGTGTGGCCAGCATCAGCTCTCCGTTAATCCAAGCCCAAAATGGGAGGGATTTAGGCAAACGGGCCTTGGGGCCGATTTTCATGAATTCATCCAATGCGGATGCTGCCGCATAAAGAATACATCTGCCCTCGTGCGTTAGTCCGCCAGGGCTTGGCAGAATTGGCCTTCGGATAGGTGCTCCGATGAGCGCCCTTCTTCCCCAGCGTGCCAGAAGACGGCTTACTACGTCAGCCCGGCGTTCGTGACCAAATGGTATATCTGCAAGACTCATTATGCTAGGACTTATTACGATAAGGCGCTTGCAATGATCTGCAGCATCGAGGAGTTCATTCAAATATGCGGGATCACCATTAGTAGTCTCGTTCGGAACAAAATACTGGTCCGCCAGATAAATGTATTCCCGTGCCTCACGTATGCCCCTGAGAAGATTCTGGTAGATAGAAATGTCGCCCTGTCTTGCAAATGGCAAGGCATGATCGCTGTTAGGATCGGCAGGTCTGAAAAGTGTTCGGACTACCTGGACAATATGCCTTGCATCATTGTTGACCGGAAGGTTTTCAGGCAGAGGTGTATCAAACACCCTATCTAGTGTGTCAGGATTGGAAGGCAAGGTTCTCTCGTATTCGTAGCGCTCTTCCCAGGATTTGAAAAGATCGCTTGCTGCGGGACCCGTGACACGCGCATGGACATCATGGTAAGGAGAACTCCCCTGGCGGCCAAAATTATCGAGCCTGTTCCCACTCACATCCATACCCCCCACGTATCCGACAAATTGATTGCCCAAAGCGTCAAATTTTCCCTCTGCTCGCTTGAAAAGCTGGAACTTCTGATGCCAGGTACCAGCGCCTTCTATGAAATCTGTGATAGTGATTGGAATTGGTGTGGGCACGGTAATCGGTGTAAACAAGGGATTATCTTCATTGCGCATAGGATGCACTGATCGGATTGCCATATGTGGTTTTATTTCATTGAACTTCGGGAACATCTCCGCGCTTTGATCTTGTGCATCTTCCAGCATTTTATTTACATCGCTAATCAGTAACGCACCCAACGGAGAAAGTATTTGTGCTCCGAGCAGTACAATTTTCCCCGGAGCATTTGTTTCCACACCTCCTGTAACTGAAGCGATCAGTATGATATCGGTAATGATTACGGCCAGGAGGATGGCATTTTGCTGCGCCGCATTGTCCAGATCTCCGGGAACAGAAAATAGCTTATTCACCAGTGCACGCACGTCACTATTGCTGGCGATAAGATGCCGTACGAGTCCGGCATAGGTATAGGGCTTGCCATTGGCGTCCAGCAGATCTTCATCAAGTACAAATTCCTTGAATGCCCAACCGGCAAAATGCACACCGGGTTTATCGTTTGGAGCAGGAGGACTGGATGGAACACAATTGATCATATCCGCAGCCATCAGCTTGAATGTTTTAAACCCATCCGTTAAAGGTTCTACCCTGCTACGGGAGTGAAAGCGTCGCATCGCAGAACCGGTGTTGGGGGAAGCAAACCAATTCGCCAGCTCAAATAACTGCAGGTGAGCGCGAACGAAAGTTCCCGGGATATTCAATACATCGCCGGGCGATGCACTGTCGCCGGTTTCATATAAAGCCATTACAGGAAATGCAGTAGTTTCACCTGGATGAGGATTTCCCAGCCAGCGGAGCTCGATTGGCTGTCCTGCTGTGAAGGTCAAATCCAGTATACCTTGTGCATTTGAACCTAGTTGTTGAGTTTGGCCGCTTAATGTTACACTGAATTGAGTTACCGGGTGCACTTCTCCTGCATGATCCAGCACTTTAATGGTGCGCGTATTATTTGTTGGGTAAAGTGCATTGATAAAATTGGCCCATGGAGTAGCATCTTCGCCGGCGGCTACCAGTGCATTTGTAATGATGGAACCCCAGCCCCAGGGTTCAAGACAGACCCTGTCCTGGAAGAGGGCGCCAAAATAAAACTGTTGCGACGTCCCTAGCAACTGGTTTTGATCGATGGTATCTTCCTCAATAAATGCTTGCTGGTCGGCTGCAGGAATTCCGAGATAGAATATGGGAACACCACCAGGAATGGCCCGGAGAACTGGCTCAATAAAAAATGGCAGTGGAGAAATCTCGAGCAAATCATGAATGCCTTCTCCAATCAGGGTTGCATTACCGGTAAAGGCAGGATCCAAGGTAATTTTCCTGATCGTTCCAATTACGGGACATGATAATGCTGTGGGCGAAGATGTTTGAATTCTTGAAAGAAACAAAGCAGAACTGGCATAGCGTGCCACATGCGGACGTACCATCGCATGATCAAACACATTCTCCGTATCAGGCAATACCAGGATCGCTGATTGCACGGATTGCACAGATAGAGTTTCAAATGGGGGTATTATTCCTGGCATAATTTTGTATTCCTTTTCATGAACATTGGTCCATTGCCTATTGCCCAACTGGCACCAGCATCCTCCACGGCCCCGCAGGCTCGCATGGTATTCCATCACGGGTAAGCGTACACGCCCAAATCCGCCAACTACTACCCGGGTCTTCCTCTAGCTTGAATGATACGGTCTTTGCGCCATGTTCATCTTCTGTCACATCACTCTCGCTCAAATCTTTGATGACTTGTTGTGCAAAATCGCCCGCGGGGGTTCGAAAACGCAATAGCTTATCAGGGTACAGGTCCGGACGGTTCGCTATCCGCAAAAGGGAACCCCTGGATGAAGGTCCGGCTGCGCCGCTCGAAGCCCCGGCATAAAAAACTACAACATGAGTGATGTTTTCATCCGGAGCAATTCTGAGTTGAATCAATCCCGGGGGAGTATTCTTTTTTCTTGGAATAAGTTCAGGAATCGGTCCTGGTTTTAATGAAGGAATTCTTACGACCATTCCAAGCATGGCGTCTCCCGCGGAGATCAAACCGGAAGCATTACCGGTTCGAATGCGGTAGACAAAACGATTGGTTTGTGGAAGAAAACTGTCTGCAATTATTTCCACATTTACCGGGTTGGCGGTCACCGGTTCAAAGAATGTTGCCCGGTATGGATGCGAGCCAGCAAGGAAAACAAGATGACGGTCCGCAAGGCCGCTGGCGTTCACTTTTCGCAACGCTTCGATGATATTATTCTTATCGCCGGGATTGGGTATTGTTACTTCCACAGCGGGTTGCGCAGCCGATGGGGCAACGGCCATCACGCGGTTATCAGCGGTGACTCTGTATTGATTGAACACGGTTCCTGCATCGGTTCGCTCCAACCGGATATGGGTGATCCCAGATAAAGTTCCAGGTTCAAGAAAATCTGCAACATTGATCTCAAACCGGATGTGACCGGTTTCAGGTTCCCTGGTAAGCAGACGGGGCACGTCTGCCATTGGCGGAGGAATATCAAATTGTGGCCGCCCCTGAAATCTTCCCTGTACTCTGACGGGCACAATCGGGCTTTCATTACCTTTCCGATTTTCCGTTGGCGCAAGTTTATCTTCCACATAAGGCTGATCATCACTGGAACTTACTCCAAGCCATAACTCGTCTCTTGTATGGGTAGCAGAAAGAACCAAAGCGTTGCGCAATTCAAAACTAAAGGCAGTCGAGTTTGTGATGGGCACAACGCCAGCGCGTGCCGACCAGCCCTGCGGTTGCAAACGATCTGAGCCTATCAGGATGGGAATGTTTACCTTGCCGGTGAGTGGGGCGCTCAATTGACCATTGGCATCGGGTATCCTTCGTTCCAGCAACATCTTGATGGCATTGCCAGCCTCATGAGATTGCACATAAAACGGGTGACCACCCAATTCAACAAAGGAGTTCTTTGCCGCATTTGCCCTGATCGGGCTTTCAAGCTGAAAACTTCCTTCAAAACGTCCGTTTCCCAAATCGACCACGGAGAGGAGCTGTCCCGGAATACTATCCAGCGCCTGGTTCCTGCGATAGATCCTGAATTCTTTGGCATAAGGATCCATATCTCGTTGTTCCTTGTGCCATCCCCATTTAAGGATGATCAGATTATTATCGCTGCCCAATAAAGTGATCTCATCCGGCGTAAGATCGGGAGCATCCTTTACTAACAGCCGCGCATGCACGCCAGCGGGACTGGCAAAATCAAGGATATCATCAACAACCGGTACCGGGCCGACGGGCACGGGTGGCGGCAACAATTTCTGCAGGTCAACCGGGATAGATTCCCGCCAATCGTTACTGGGTCTCCCGATGATATCAATGGCCCTGATTCTGTATTGGTGGCTGGTGCCCAGTTGTGGCAGCGGCCTTTGTACCGGCTCATTATCTATGGAAAAATCAAACACATCCTCCCAGCGCATGCGTTGGCTAGTGATTGCTTCAGGACTTGGCATTTCGGGAAAGAGTTGCATGAGGTCAACACCGGCCGTGATGACCGCCTTATCCTCATTACGCCTTCGATGACCGATAATCCAATTCTCTTCAGGGAGAATTGGTTTCCACTCTGTTAAAGGAAGCTGCCGATGCTCTATCTGGTAAAGTGTACTTTCTATGGGTGGTGCAGTGGTTTCCCCGGGTGGCCAATAGGTCAATCCATTTTGAAGGCTGGCTTCCCACTCAAGCTGAAATCCGAGGGCAGACCTGGCAGCAGATGTGGCAATGCCGTTGTCCGGCGCATTGGCTGCTGCAATCTCCTGCAAGTTCTTTGCTTCGAAAAATTCAGGTATAACGGGTCTTGGTGTGTTTTTGAACAGAACGGGTGGCAGGATCATCGAAACCGGTTTCAATCCTCTTAGTGGTTGTGTGATCCTTATGATAAATAAAAAACCTGTCCCTTTTAATCGAAGTTGTATGATGGGCGAAGGGAAACTAATTAGTACAATTTCGCCTGCGGGTAAGGGTTGTCCACTGACGACCGGATTGTTGTAATTCCATGCTTCATATTCCAGGGTATGCCCTGGCCTCATTTCGAGTTGTAACTGTTGTACCGGGAATGGAAAGTCCAGGACGAGGCTCCAGTTCTCTATAGCCGGGAAAGGCCAGAAGAATTGATCCGCCATCTGCAATGCGATCCCGCGTCGACTCACTTGTTGCAACCCATTCAAAGAAGTTCCGGGAACCAGTTCCACACGCGGTGGTTGTGAGAAGCGCAGCATGAGATCGCCCAGGAAAAAGCTGGATGGCAGGGCGGTATTGGACGAAATAGTATGGAAGCCATACACGCGGTCGTACAGGTCCTCCCTTGGGAAAAAACCAGTGATGCGGTATTCGTAACTCTGGCCCTGCTGTAATGCGCTATCATGGTCGAACCATCCAAAACCCATTATTCGCCGCCATTTGGGATGGCTGATCAAAGAAAGCAGGGGAGTCGTGGCATTGAGTTCTTCAAAGTTTGTAGTTTCCTCAGCCCTGAGCAATAATATTTTGTCTATATACCGTGGAAAAGAATTAGTCTTTACTGTTAGGCGCAACAACTCCACCAATTGTTTGAATTCAGATGGGTTAATGTCTTCTCCTGGCAACAAACGCGATTTTGCCTTTTCAAATTCTTCATTGGGATTATTCAGGGAGGGATCGAGCTCCACAAGGGGTATTTGAAGTCCTTTCACAATAAAAGGCACATCATTCCAGCTTTGTTCCTCGTTTTCTTCCGGCTGGTGGACGCAATATTGAATCGTCTGCGGGTCGAGGAGATAGGATACTACGGCGTCAATCGCCGTAGCCATGAACTCCACAGAAAAACTGCCGCTATTCTTTGGTGTTATGGTCGACACCACCTTGCCCCTGTAAAGTGCATAGCTGAACCCCAGTTTTGCCTGGATATTCAGGCGCAGAAAGGTGGTGGGCTTGTCGAGATCGAGGCGAAAGACCTCTGCAGGCGTGATCTCATCAAACCGGCCATTACGGTAGCTTAGCCATCCAAAAGAAAAGCGCCATTCTCTTTCGATCCTTATTCGCGCAATCTCCGGGGCTCCGATGGCTTCGCAGCGTGACGGTCTCCTGGTGAAAAGGCGGCGCTGTATGTTCCATCCTCCTGGCGCGTACACCCAACTGAATGGCCCCATCCAGAACAAGTGTATCCCTGTGCCTGACGATTCTATCTGAGGTAAAGCATTTCCATTAAGCATTTTGATGAAAATTTTTGTAGCGAAAAAACTATTCGGAAATAAATATTCACTGTTGCCATATTTCGGACCGTCTATTTCTTAGTTTTCTTCTTCGAATTCACCGGTTTTGGAGTTTGGGGAAGACGGTCTGGATGGACGAACGTCAGGCCAAGCGAAAACGACAACAGCAGACCGAAATCTTGCGCTGCCGCATCCTGAATCTTTAATGTCCAGGTTCCTCTACAACTCTTGCCAGCAAATGTAGCGAGCATCGGCGTAGTGACCTCATCATAAGTCTTCTTCAGGTTTTTGGTTGAACCTCCGGCGCGGTTGTGGAGTACAACTGGATTCACTCCGGTATTGGCGGGTGGTTGTAATGTAATTTTCAAGTCACCGATATAGGTATGTTTAAGTTTCACGCCAACAGTCAGTTTCTCTATCGGCGTATTATCAGCCACATCAAGCGTGAAGGATACGGTTTGTAGATCAGGAATCGGGGCGTCGAACTTGCGGCTGATCGTGATCCCGCTCTGAGGTTGTGGTTTAGCCAGTTCGACGGCGGTACGTGCATTCAACCGCCCATAGCCGTACTTGAGGCTGTGTCCGAAGCTATCGTAGCTGCCGCCCTGAGGATCAATTTTGTCGCACGCGCCCTTGAAAAGGTTCTTCACTTCGTGCCAGTTTAAATTCGGGTTGACCGACAGCACCAACGCGGCGACCCCGGCTGCACCAGGGCATGCACTGGATGTGCCGCCAAAACTGTTAGTAAAATTGCCGCTGGCGTCCCCGTCGGCTGGTTTGCCAATGTTATATCCATCATCACCGGCCCGATCAGTAGTCCAAATGCCAGGGGTCAGAGGGTCTGGTTGATTGAATGGCGGGTGGCCGAAATCGCTACTCGGGAACGAGCACCAGACGGCCTTACCGAAGTCGCTATACACGCTACGGTTGCCTCGGTCGTTACACGCGGCAACTGCGATAACTTTCGAAAAACTGGCATAACCGTCGTTGTCCACCGGCTCGTTGCCGTTTCCTGCGGCGAATAGCACGACGCATCCCTTTCCGCCACGCCCATTGGTGACAACATGATCAATGGCTAGTCTTGTGCTGGCTGGGAGTGGGACCACTTGATTGTGCTGGGGGTCATTCAGGTTCCACCATCGCCCATCAGGAGGTCCCCAACTGCAAGAAATTACGTCCGCCCCATTGTCAGCCGCCCACTTAAATGCTTCCGCTTCACGCTGCGAACCTAAACCTGATGACAACCGGATTGGTAGCAATCGCGCATCCGGAGCGACTCCGGATGCGCCCATCGTACCGTTTGCGCATGCCACTCCGGCACACGCAGTGCCGTGGTTTTCACCGTTGTCCGGGCCGGTGCCATACGGGTCCTTCGGGCGAGGGTCGTTTGTTTGCAGCGTGGCATCACGTGGGGCGACGACTTTACCGGCGCCGCCAAACTCCGTATGGTTGACATCCACTCCATCGTCAATAATGGCAATGGTTACGCCTGCGCCTCGGGTAATTTCATGGGCTGCTTCGACATTGGCATGTGCGTCAACAACAACCCCAGAGATGGTGGTTTTCTTCAAATGCCACTGTTGCGGGAAGACTCCCTTTCTGGCTCTCTGACGGATTAGCTCGGGGTGACAATACTCAACGTCGTCCCGTTTCAGCAGGTTGGCAGCGATGTCAAACACCTTCTGTCCTGTGCCTTCGGGTGCAGAGACGAAGTATGCATTTGTCGCGTAGGACACCTCATTCTTTACCGTCAGGCCAGCGTCACGAAGCACTGCGATGCAGTCATCCGAATCCGTCGTGTCGGTGAACTTAATGAACAGATTCTCGGTGTATAGTACCGGCTCTTTGGTAACCGGATCAACCAGTACACCACCGGCAAAACGCACGTCTGAAGACATCCGTAACGTAGACTTGCGGTTGTCCAATGACCGCGACGTGCGACCGATTGGCACACGGTATACTTCGACTCCGGCTTCAGGATAAGCGGCAACAAGCGTACTGTCCTCTAACTCAGCGGATACCGGCGTTGGAACTAGTCCGGCAGTTCTCGTGATTGATCGGCCGCTGCGCGTTCTGACAGCAATCAGATCGTTGCTCTGTTCCAGGTCAAAACCCGGCTCATCTTTGGTGCCAAAGTATACTGTAGGCATCTGTGATCCTCCTTAGATAATTTCCCTTTTGCCGTATTACGCCTCCATAGGCGTAGAATATCTCATTTTTAGGCCACAATCGTTTTTTATCTCATAAAAATAAAAAAGCCTTACTGCAAAAATGTTTTTAAAACATCTTCGGCAGTAAGGCTATCTTTTTCACTCAAGGACAGGCATCATCTTAAACTACATATCCTTGTATGTTTAAAAGACCCTTTACTTTGCGCCCCCTGATTACTCAGAGTTTGCCCTTATCGCGATGTTACTTTTATTGATGCGGTGATTGTGTAAGGTGATAACATATAATATAAACTGTATCTGTGTCAAGAAAAAATTAAGTAGTAGCGCCCGTCCCCTGGTTTTTATTCAACTCATAAATCAGCGGAATTTCTCCACAGTCGGGGAATTTGTGGCACTTGACGCACTCCGACCAGATCTTGTGAGGAAGTGATTCCTTCTCTACCTTATGGAATCCGCATTTCTCAAAGAATTCCGGCACATAGGTGAGCACAAACATCTTCGCAATTTGCAGTTTCTTTGCCTCTCGTATGCAAGCCATCGCAAGCTTTTTACCAACACCTTTGCGCTGGTGAGATTCCAGTACAGCAACCGATTTTATTTCCGCAAGATCTTTCCAGAAAATATGCAGGGCTGCACAACCGATCAGGTTGCCATCCGCTATAAACACAAAGAAGTCCCGGATGTTTTCATAGAGTTCGCTCAACGACCGAGGCAACATCACATTTTTTGCTGCAAAGTCGTTGATGAGTTTATAAATTTTTTCTATATCGTCGATAGTTGCTTTTCGTAACATATCTTAAAAGTCCAAAAACTCCAGTTCACCGCAGAGAACGCAGAGATCGCAGAGATTTTTAATAAGAAATTTAATAACTTTTTCGTGGCAGTGTATTAAAGTTGAGCATGCCCTTTCGGGTTGTTGATTTTAATGTCTTCTCTATGTCTTTTGCGCATTTTGCGATGAACCATTACGATCGCGTTGGAAAGTCCCCTCTTGGGAGGGGATTTAGAGGTGGGTAAGTCGGTAATTCGCGAAATATTCGCTGAGATTTCACGCCCAAGGAAACCCACCCCTAACCCCTCCCAAGACTTACTGTTGGACAAAATTTGGCTGGACAAAATAAATATTTTATATCAATTTAGT
>CAZBCT010000031.1:0-30234 GCA_964490485.1 uncultured Candidatus Brocadia sp.
ATGCGTTTGAATAAATTTAGTATTTTTTAGTTCCCGTGATAATCCCTGATTAATACAAATTGGTCTTGACAAACCCGTCCACTTTAATGTGTAGGTGATGTTAAACCATCTCATAAATTCGCTGAGATTGGCAAGGGGTGTTTCTAAAAGCAGATGGAAGCTTATCCATGAGGACATAACAATACAGAATGATATGATACGTTTTCAGCCCATCATTCAACAACTCAAGAAACAGCTGCCTGTCATGGTCATCCCGGTATATCGCCTTCCGCCCATTGACCCGGCAGGTTACATGATATAATGCATTTTAGTATTGTATCCGTAATGATCTGGCCATAGTAGCATTATATCAGATACAAACTGTTTGTCAATTATAAAGATTTGACCCATTGCCCTTCATTGCCCTTTGAGACTTGTTAGTTTCCTCATTTCCATATCCAATTCTATGCCATGCCTCACGAAAAGCATCAGTATCATAAGCACCTGGCTGAAGCCAATAGGAGACTCGACCATCTTTTTCTCCCCGATGCGCACGTTCCTTAATTTCTTTTGGCCGTAAGATAAATGCTTTCGGATTATCTGTTACATTGTTGACAATTCCCCAGAAATCTCCTGTGACTTTGTTAATGCTCATACCCAAAAGCACGGGATTACGTTTACTTAATGCTTTAACTTGTACCCCAATAAAGCGGGAGCCGTTTTGGCTATAAGCAATTATATCAACTCCGCGAGCATTTCTTGCTGTTGGCATTACATTCCAACCGATGCAAGAGAGTTTATATCATGTATAATAGAGACCAATATTTCCTGTAATCTGATTGTCCGACTTCATTAACTTTTATGCAAAAACTAATCTGCCTTTTGGCTCAGGAATGGGACGACCTAATCCTTTTGCCGTCTCTATCCACTCTTGAATAATAATCTCAACATGAGCAAGAGCCTCCTGATATGTGTTTCCATCTGCAGCACAGCCCGGCAATTCTGGAACCTCAGCGACAAAGGCTTTGTCTTCTTCGCTCCAATAAATGATTATCTCATATTTACTCATGTTCCTCCTCCCCTAATTTATATTTTAATATTACATTTCTTATCTGTTTTACCTGATAAGGTTTTGTCTTGCCATCTTTCGGCTGTAAGTTGAGTATTTCATCAACACCATCTTTTGTAAATATATGATGACTGCCACGATCCTTTCGTCAAAGCCTAAATGCTTTAATAAGCTACATAATCCATTAAACGGGATGTTCGCGTCTGAAATACCTCTCAAAATTTGGATTAATAGCTTTTCATGTTTGCCCATGTGATGGTAATTATACTATTGAAAACGATTATTATCTAATATTTTTCATAGTACCCTTTGCCAGAGATTCATGAACCACGAAGACTGGAACCGACCATTCTTAATTATCGTCTCTCCATTACAAACACATAAAACGTATATACCAATACTCCAGAAATAACCCCCGGCTTGACAACGTATGAGGGCATTCAGTAAAATCCTATGTGATTGCAGAAGAATTTCAATACTCCCCATAATCCTCATAAATCCGGAGTCTCATTGAATAAACCAGCCAATATAGACAAGATCATTATCCGTTCCCCGAATTGGGTGGGTGACGTAGTTATGGCCACACCGGCCTTCCGTTGTATCAGGCAAAATTTTCCAGACGCTAAAATAACCCTGCTCTTAAAATCGTATGTTCAGAAGCTCGTTGAAGACGCCCCCTGGTTTGATGAACTTCTCCTTTTGGATGCAAAAGACCAGGCATTTCGCCAGACACATTTTATTTCAATGATACAGCGCATCCGTGCCGGAAAATATGACATGGGATTTCTTTTTCCTAATTCCTTTAGCTCTGCTTGCATGTTTTGGTTCGGCGGCGTAAAACGGCGTATCGGGTACAGGCGAGACGCCCGTTCATGGCTGCTTACCGATGGTATACACCGGTTATCTGAACATGGACGTTTCCTCCCGACGTACATGGGAGACTATTACCTGCGTTTATGTACTGCGGTTGGCTGTGAAGTGAGATCGAAAGACCTGGAGCTCTTTGTTTCCTGGGCTGCACAGCGTCGTGTAGACGAAATCGGTGAAAAATATTATCTGAACAACGGACGTCCCTTCATTTTGTTAAACCCTGGAGCCGCGTATGGATCTTCGAAATGCTGGACAGCAGAAGGATTCGCCAGGGCGGCAGACATCATAAAAAGTCAATTGAAATGCATGATAGCCGTCGTAGGCGCTCCTCATGAAGCACAATTGGCTGCTGATATTGTGCAGTCAGCACGATCCGGATTGATCAACCTGGCAAACGAGGTTCTTTCGCTTGACGTCCTTAAGGCACTCATCAAAAGATGCTCCTTATTGCTTACGGTTGACTCAGGCCCCAGGCATATTGCCGTCGCCTTTAAAAGGCCGGTTGTGACCCTCATGGGACCAAATGACCCACGGTATACCCACACACCTGCGGAAATAGGTCAGGTAATTCAGGCAGACGTGGACTGCCTCGCCTGTCATTTAAAGATCTGCCCGAAGGATCACCGCTGCATGACACAGATACAACCGGAAACGGTTGCCAGGAGATGTTTGGAATTACTTAAATAACCAAAGTACATAGATAGTGTACCAAATCAGCAAAAACATCCCCTGCACCCTGCTGATTCTAAACTTCCAGGTAATCAAAGGAATGAGAAAGATGCCGAAGAACAGCATGACCGGCATATCGACGCGGAGAGAAGCCGTGTTTACAGACAAAGGTTGAACTATGGAGGAGATACCAAGGACCGCAAGGATATTAAAGATATTGCTCCCCAGCACATTCCCGACACTAATATCGGATTCCCTGCGGATAGCAGCAACCATGGACGTTGCCAGTTCCGGAAGAGACGTCCCGACCGCAATAACGGTAAGGCCAATAACGAGTTCACTGATTCCCATGACCTTGGCGATATAGATTGCAGAATGGACCAGTAAATGTGCCCCTCCCATGAGCGCTCCAAGTCCAATAAGGATAAGGAATATGTTGTTTCTGCTGCTCGTATTCTTCGCTTCAAGAAATTCTTCATACTCATGTGCAACAAGGTTGGCTTCCTTTAAGGCTACGCGGTAAACATAGAACGTATAGAGTACAATGCCGAAAAGGAGGATGCCTCCTTCCACCCTGCTCACAGTACCATCCCATCCCATGAAATATAAAAGCATGGAGATACCAACAACAATTGGCATTTCACGATAGAGAAGCTTCATATCAACCGTAAGGGGGCGAACGAGCGCCGACAATCCAAGGATAAGGCCAATATTGGCAATGTTGCTCCCAATAACATTCCCCATGGCAATATCGCTTAAATGCTTTATACCGGCAGCTACACTGGTGACAAGTTCCGGAGTCGAAGTGCCAAAAGCAACGATCGTGAGCCCTATCACGACTGGTTTAATATGAAATGTCCGAGCTAATCTCGATGCCCCGCCGACGAGCCATTCAGCCCCATAATAAAGCCCGGTAAGTCCTGCAAATAACAAGACAATTTGTAATAACATTATCGTTCCTTATAAAAAATGATTTGAAGGAAATGCCTCCCATTTCAGTTTGTTTATTACCATCTTCCATGGAAACAGAATAGAGTAGTGCGTCATAGGCGCAGGTAGTCATAAGGCCAGTACCATATCCTTAAATTGCCTTCCACGCTCTTCATAATTAAGAAACATGTCGTAGCTGGCACAGGCGGGAGATAACAAGACAACATCTCCGGATTTTGCTGTCGTAATCGCCTGTTGAAACGCCTCCCTGAAGGTACTGGGAGTAAAAATTGACGGTATTTCTTTGTGTCCCCTCTTCCGGATGATGAGTTCCTGTATCTTCTTCGCCGTTTTCCCGATCAGAATAACCGTCCTGGTGTGTTTTGCACAGACCCCGGCAAATTCCTCAAAGTCGCTGCCCTTATCATAGCCACCGGCGATAAGGATAACAGGTGACTGGAATGCCGTAACGGCTGCCATGGCAGATTCGGGCGTTGTGGCCTTGGAGTCGTTGTAATACCGTATGCCATTGATATTACGGACAAATTCCAGGCGGTGTTCTAATCCGGGGAAGGTGGTAATCGTATTTTCAATGTGCTGTTCATTTGCACCGGCGAGATAAGCTGCACAGGAGGCGGCCAGAATGTTTTGCAGGTTATGAACACCAGGTATTTTAATTCCGGACACGCACGGTATCGTTGCTGTCTTGCCTTTTACCGAAAGTATCACAGAATTGCCATCGATAAAAGCGCCATCTGATAATCTGTTTTTTGTACTGTACCATAAAACGTTACCCTTGCACTCCTTCTCCCACCTGCGCAATTCCGGGTCATCATAATTAAGGATCGCATAATCCGACGGTTTTTGATGTGCAATAATACCTTTTTTTGCCTGGATATACTCGGTCATACCCGGATATCGATCAAGGTGGTTCGGCGATATATTGGTTACAACACTGATGCCGGGGCTTGTTTGTGCGTTCCGGAGCTCTTCCAACTGAAAGCTGGAAAGTTCAAGGACTACGATGTCAGATGGTTGTATCTCCTCAAGGTGTAACAATAATGATTTCCCGATATTCCCTCCAACCCAGGTCGTGCGTTGAGTCCATTGCAATATGTTGCCGGTAAGGGTAGTTGTGGTTGACTTCCCGTTGCTGCCCGTAATACCGATAATCGGAGCCGGACATAATTGAAAAAAGATGTTTATTTCGGAATCCATGGGTACCAGGTTATCCCTTGCAATGCGTATGAATCTTGAATCCCTGGGTACAGCAGGGTTAACAATAACCATGTCTGCGTTGACAAAATCTTCCTCGCAATGCCCTCCGAGTTTATAGGAAATGGGAAAACCTTCAAGCTGTTTTACAGAAGGCGATAATTCAGTAGCATTCCTCAAATCAGTAACCGTAACACGCGCCCCTTCCCTTGCAAGAAAGTGAGCAACGCCCACCCCGCCGCCAAACAGGCCTAACCCCATAACCGTAATCTTTTTGTCTTTAAAATCGTACTGCATAATTCGAATCGTTAACCTATATCAAATTTTTCAAATTATACTACCTTTGATGTTTATAGCAATATCTTTTATCCCTTTTCATGCCTCCTTAAATATAAAAATTTAATAAATAATTAATAATTTCTTAATAATTCCTTAACATGAAATATTTATAATGTTGCAAGAAAAGAAAGGGTTGTTTTGTGCGTTTACTATGAAAGGTTATTTTTTTGAAAAGGAGGAGTTAATGAGGAGTAAATGGCGTAAGTATGTTTTATCATCTGTAATAGCATTAGGCGGTGTATATACTGGTGGTGTCTTGCAAAATATATTTGCCCAACAGCCAGGGCAACCTCAAGCAACACACAAAGGCGAGGCCGAAGATTTAAAATGGCAATTGAAGCAAATGGAAGACTCGTTTGCAAGACAGCAAGAGCAAATGAAACAGTTGGCTGAATTAGCAACAAGACAGCAAGAGCAAATACAAGTTTTAAAAAACCGTATCGATACCATGATCCCTCAAACCACAATGACTCAAACCGATGAGACCAAAACTCCGCCGGCCAGTAAAGAAGATATTAAACAAATTGTTAAAGAGTATCTTGCTACAAATAACCGCGAAGAGGCTGCGCCTGTTGCAAAGGAAGAGGTTAAAAAAGTTGTAGATGACTATCTTACCACGGATGAGGCACGAAAGAAAATGGGGCTTGGTATGCCTGCAATGACGACCATATATACCCCTGATGAGGACAAGTTTTCTATCGGTTTCGAATCGGCCGACAGTACCTATTCCCTGGGAATAGGATTCAGAATGCAATTCCGTGCTGCCTATAAAGACAGAAATGAGGATATTGGAAAAAATGACACCATGAATATGGATGTCCGTCGGGCGAGACTTTGCTTTGGAGGAAACATCTACAGTAAAATGACACACTATTATGTTGAACTGGATGGGGATAGCTTTGATGTGGATGTAAGGGATTTTTATGTATATTGGACTCCACTGCCCGAATTAAATGCCAAGCTTGGGTATTTTAAGGTCCCGTTTAACCAGCAAAGGATGTCAACCTCTGTGAAACTCCTCTTCCAGGACAGGGCCATTGCCAGTGAAGAATTTGACCAGGATCGTGATTATGGATTTGATATTTATGGCAAACCCTTTGATGGACACCTTGAATATCATGCAGCAATGTTTCAGGGGGCAGGTGAAGATGACGAGGATAGAGGAACAGAAGACAACCTGGATAATGAACTCATGTACGTGTTTAACGTGAGATATAACCCATTTGGAAAATATGACACCGTTGATGAATCGGATTTGAAATTTACAGAAAAATTCAAGGCATCAGTCGCAGCATCCGTAGTGGTTAACCCAAAGGAAAGGGATGAAAAGCTTGAGGATACCGACGGTCTCCAGGGAGTTCTTGAACTGAGTATGAAATACCGGGGCTTCTCATGGCACAACGAGTATTTTATGAGGAGTGCGGATCCGGAGCACGGTGGTAACTCAATTGATTCCAACGGATTTTTCAGCCAGGCAGGCTATTTTGTAATACCCAAACGGCTGGAGGTTGCAGCCCGTTATTCTTACCTTGATCGGGATAAAGACGTATCTGATGACATCGGAAGGGAATACTCAGGGGGTTTAAACTATTACTTCCGTCCCGGAGTTCATCGCTCCAAACTCCAGGCAGACGTTGGACACTATGAGAACTCAGACGAACGGGGCAGAGAACAGAGTGGAAGCGAAAACCAGGTTAGATTGCAATATCAGATCATATTTTAATGTTTAGGAATTTCAAAGATGAGATTCTTCGGTCGTTTCACTCCCTCTGAATGACAGAATAATACGAAATGTCACTCTGCTCTGAAACAATACGACAACCGTCATCCAAAAAAATAAGTCGACTTCCTTAAATAATTTGAGTAAGATACTGTCCTCAAACGTGACAGGAGACACCGAAAGGAGAAAAAGTCTATGATAAGAAAAACATGGCTTTCAATAACGGTTTTTTGTTTTAGCCTGGTGGGATTGATTACAGCACATGGAACCAATGTAGCTAATGAACATATAAAACCTTATGCCAAAGTAGGCGGCGTTTCAGGGAATCTCAATAGCATTGGTTCTGATACCATGAACAATCTCATAACTTACTGGGCAGAGGGATTTAACAGGGTGTACCCGAATGTGAAGATCCAGGTAGAAGGCAAGGGGTCTACCACCGCACCGCCGGCTTTAATTTCCGGAACGGCACAGATCGGTCCCATGAGCAGAGCGATGAAACCAACAGAAATTGATGCCTTTGAAAAGAAATATGGCTATAAACCCACAGCAATCAGGACATCCATGGATGCACTTGCCGTGTATGTAAACATGGATAATCCCCTGAAGGGTTTAAGTATGCCACAGGTAGATGCCATTTTTTCAAGGACCCGTAAGGGTGGATACAAGACAGATATTACCACATGGGGACAGCTCGGCTTAACCGGAGATTGGGCAGCCAAACCGATAAGCCTGTATGGGCGTAATTCTGCCTCCGGCACCTATGGTTATTTTAAGGAACGCGCCCTCTATAAGGGCGATTTCAAGAGTACCGTAAAAGAACAACCAGGTTCCGCTTCCGTTGTGCAGGGTGCAACCGAAGACCGATATGCCGTGGGTTACAGTGGCATTGGCTATCACACATCCGGCGTGCGCGCTATACCCCTTTCGTTTAAGGAAGGAGAACCTTACAAAGAAGCTGAAATGAAAAATGTTGCAAATGGTTCCTATCCGTTGGCAAGGTTTCTCTATGTATATATTAATAAAAAGCCTGGTCAGCCGCTCGATCCCTTGGTTAAGGAATTTGTAAAATTTATCCTGAGCAAAGAGGGTCAGGAAGTGGTTGTAAAAGACGGTTACTTGCCTTTACCGGCATCCGTTGTTGAAGAGGAATTGAAAAAAACAGAATAATTCATGAAAAGTCTGAAGCGAAGAAAATTTGCCGATACAACCGCCCGTTGGGCCATCAGGTTCGGCGGAGCGGTTACTGTTTTTGTTATCCTGGCCTTATTTATTTTTATCTTCCTGGAGGTATATCCGCTTTTACAAGGCGCCACGGTAACAAAGGAGGATGCTTACTCCGTGCATGGTACGGTAATGTCCGTAGGAGTAGACGATCACCAGGAGGTTGCCTATGTTATGTACAACAACGGTACGGTGGAATTTATTTCTCTGCACGGTGGCGTAACCCTGAAAAGGTACCAAGTTGCCCTCCCGACTAACTCTGTCATAACGTCGGCTGATAAAGACCGCAATCGCCTTATCCTGGGAACCAGTGACGGAAAAATCTTCACGGTCTCTATCACTTTTTCTGAATCATTTGAAGGCGACAGACGGACTGTTATCCCTGAAGTATCTGATGAATGCCGGATTCCGTTAGACAATCAGAAAGGTGGAATTCACTGTGTTACTTCCCGGGGAGACGACAGTACAACCGTTACTGCCGTCTATACCAATAATAACCACGTCGTCCTTATAGCTTCGGAAACCGAAAAAACGCTCCTTGGTAACGGAGAAAAAAAAGAAATTCAGAAAGATATTACCGGTCTTTTCATGAAACAGGGCATAGATCAACCGTCCCTTCCTGTTTTTCATCTTTCGCAAAAGGAGAATACGGGCGGGCTGGCTAAGAGAGTACCCGAGGTAGTGCAGGCAGCAGATACTCCGCTAAAAACTTTGACAGGACAGAGAAGCAAAACTGAAATAACTTCCCTGGCTCTTGACCTCTTTATGGAAAATCTTTATGCGGGGACATCTTCAGGCGAGTTGTTTCACATAAACGTAAGAGACAGAGAAAACCCCTTTCTTGTTGAAACGGCAAAAGTATCAGAAAGTGCGGTAACAGCGCTGGGGTTTTTATTGGGAGATGTTTCCCTTGTCGTCGGCGATGCCAGCGGCGGAGTGCATGTTTGGATGCAGGTACGAGATGCGCTGTCATCTTCAGGATGGACGCTGAAAAAGGTGCATACCCTTGCCTCTCACGGCGCTCCGGTCATGGGAATTGACGCTTCACAGAGAGATAAGGGTTTTGTTACAGCGGCAACGGATGGAACAATCCACCTCAACCATGCAACCTCTGAGCAGACACGGTTAAAACTCGCAACAGACGCACAGGCGTCCACGCTGTCCTTTTCGCCAAGGGCAAACGGCATAATGATTGCCGATGCAAAGGGACGTCTCCTGCAATGGCACATTACAAACCCACACCCGGAAATAACCTTAAAAACCCTCTTCGGCAGGGTATGGTATGAGGGTTATGAAAAACCGGAATTTGTCTGGCAGTCTACCGGTGGCACGGATGATTTTGAACCAAAGTTAAGCCTGACACCGCTTATCTTCGGCACGATCAAAGGCACTATCTATGCCCTGATCATTGCAGTGCCTATTGGCATCTTTGCGGCGCTGTATACTTCCCAGTTTCTCCACAACTCCCTGAAAATAATAAAGCCGGTTATTGAAATCATGGCGGCGCTTCCCAGCGTAATCCTTGGTTTTCTTGCTGGACTCTGGCTTGCACCATTAATGGAGAGGATATTTCCTGCAATTATTATCATGCCATTTTTCATTATTCTTTCCATTGTTATCGCCATTTTTTGCTGGAAGATACTGCCGGTATTCGGAAAGGGCTGGTACCGTTACGGAATTGAGGCGATCTTCTTAATACCGTTCATTGTTGGCGCTGTATATATATCGATTCGACTTGGTGGCGGGTACGAGACACTCTTTCTTGAAGGTGATTACCGGGAATGGCTTTCCCATTTCCTTGGATTACAATATGACCAGAGAAATGCCTTTGTGGTGGGTATTGCTATGGGATTCGCCGTGATTCCCCTTATCTTTACGATATCGGAAGACGCCATGAGCAATGTTCCCAACAGCCTCAAATCGGCATCGCTTGCCTTGGGCGCCACTCCATGGCAGACAGCGGTCAGGGTGGTATTGCCCACGGCAAGTCCTGGAATCTTTTCAGCCGTCATGATCGGGTTTGGCAGGGCCGTGGGTGAAACTATGATTGTGCTCATGGCGACAGGCAACACCCCCATTATGGACTGGAATTTATTCAACGGGTTCCGGGCGCTTTCTGCGAATATCGCGGTTGAGATTCCTGAGGCGCCGCATGGGGGGACACTCTACCGGGTGCTTTTTCTCGCTTCGTTACTCCTCTTTGTGACCACCTTTGTTGTCAACACCGTTGCGGAAACGGTCAGACAAAGAATGAAGCTCAGGTATAGCAAACTATGAAAAATTTTCTGAGATCAGGCAATCCTTATATATGGCTGACGGCCGGAACGCTGACGGCCTGTCTCCTGATGATTTCCGGTTTGGTTGTGCTGATTATGATCAACGGATTTGGCATCTTCTGGCCTCGCAAGATCGTTCAGTTTACCCTTCGGGACGGCACGGTGATTTTGGGAGAAGTCACAAAGCGAGAGTCTATTCCCCATCAAAAAGACGCTTACCGGACAAAAGTCAAAGTTGGCAACAGGGACGTCTATGGAATGGACTTCCGGTGGATAGACAACGCAGAAATTGTATCTCAGACTTACCCGGTTCATGCACTGGCTTTTGAAAGACGCGAATGGGGCAATCTGTATGGCTTTTTACATGGTTTACGACAGGATGACGGCGTTAAACCCCTGGAAACAGAAAGCATGGCTTCTTTGATCGGAGAGAGCCACGCCCTTTATAAAAAGATACGGTATATAGAGAAAAAGGAAATTGGTAATATAAATTACCGGATGGAAAAAGTCCGTCTTGAATTAAAGAGTCTGACCTTACTGCAGCCCTCTGAAAAGATTCAAAAAAGAGCTGCTACGCTAAACTCCAAGATGGAACATCTGGAAAAAATATACCGGGAAAAAGAAGATACTCTTGTCGAGTTTTATGAGAAGGCGAAAGAAAAAGAAGCCGTTGTGCTTCTTGCGGATGGCAGGGAAAAGATGGTGCCCATTTTTCAGATAGTACGTACCTCTATGCCGAATGCCATGGGAGTTTTTGCCAAAATGAGATTTTATATCGTAAAATTCGGAGAATTTATCTGGGGCGAACCGCGTGAGGCGAATACCGAGGGTGGCGTGTTCCCCGCTATTTTTGGGACGGTCATGATGGTGCTGATCATGAGCATTGCCGTTGTCCCACTGGGAGTTTTGACGGCGGTATACCTCAAAGAATATGCAGGCGACAGTTTTATTTCCAGGCTGGTGAGGATATCGGTGAGCAATCTGGCGGGTGTGCCGTCCATTGTCTTTGGTGTCTTCGGCCTTGGTTTTTTTATCTATTTTTTTGGCGGTGGTATAGACAAACTCTTCTTTTCTGAATCGCTGCCGGCCCCTACGTATGGAACCGGCGGTATCTTATGGGCAGCGCTCACCCTGTCGCTCCTGACGGTGCCGGTGGTTGTGGTGTCAACGGAGGAGGGGCTCTCCTCTGTCCCCAAGGCTTTACGGGAAGGTTCTTATGCGCTTGGCGCCACAAAGATTGAAACGCTGTGGAAAGTAGTGATACCACAGGCGACCCCAGGCATACTTACGGGCACTATTCTGGCTATGGCAAGGGCAGCCGGAGAAGTTGCGCCCCTGATGATTACCGGTGTCGTGAAACTGGCGCCCTCTTTGCCAATTGACAGTCACTTTCCCTTCATCCATCTGGAGAGAAAATTTATGCACCTGGGGTTTCATATCTATGACGTTGGATTTCAATCACCCAATGTAGAGGCTGCTATTCCTATGGTCTATACCACAACCCTCGTGTTACTCTTTACGGTGCTTACCCTTAACCTTACGGCCATAGTGGTAAGAAGTAAACTGAAAAAATGGTACAATACCGGGGCAATGTAAAGATAACGATTTACTGCATTAATTAAGCAGCCTTCGGCTGCGACTTTAAGCTCCTCTCTAGGAAGAGGGGCTGGGGGTGTGTTTTGGAAGATTTACACACCCCTTTATCCCCTCTTTTTAGAGGGGAAAAACCGGTTTGAAATTCCTATACCTTGAATTAGATTCTTCGCTTCCCTCAGAATGACAAACGGTGTCATTCTGAGGGAGTGAAGCGACCGAAGAATTTTGGTTTGAAATTCCTATACATAATATCGGGAGGATTGAAAACAAAAACTGATGGGTGGGAAAATGATGTGTGAAGACGATGGAAGATTATCCATGTTACCGCGAGGTGATTTTATAATTATTCGAAGCAACTTATTATGGCAAAAGAGCGCATAAACGTTCCTGAACCGATTGTAAATATCATAGACCTGTCTCTTTATTATGGTCAAGTCAAGGCATTAAAGAGCATAGCCCTTGACATTTCGAAGAAAAAAATTACCTCTTTTATCGGACCTTCCGGGTGCGGGAAATCCACCTTAATCAGATGCTTAAACCGCATGAATGATCTTATCGAAAGCGTGACGATTGAAGGGTGCATTAAAATCGATGACCAGGACATCTATAGTCCTGCGATTGATGTAACAGAACTCAGAAGAAGAGTTGGTATGGTTTTTCAAAAACCCAATCCCTTTCCCAAAACTATTTATGAAAACGTTATTTACGGTCCGCGGCTTATGGGTATCAGGAAAAAGGGTGCCCTTGATGAAATTTGTGAAAAAGCTCTTAAAAAGGGAGCACTCTGGGACGAGGTAAAAGACAGACTTCATACCAACGCCCTTGATCTTTCCGGAGGACAGCAACAACGAATTTGTATTGCACGGGCAATCGCCATGGAACCAGAGATTATCTTACTGGACGAGCCTTGTTCAGCCCTGGACCCTATTGCCACTGCCAAGATAGAAGATATGCTTTGTGATTTGAAAAAGGATTATACGGTTATCATTGTGACCCACAACATGCAGCAGGCGGCCAGGATATCAGACTATACGGGTTTTTTTATGCTTGGCAAACTGGTTGAATTTAATATTACCACAGAGATATTTACCAATCCATTGGAAAAACAGACGGAAGATTACATAACAGGAAGATTTGGGTAAATTTGTTGCAGGAAGTATCCGGTTGGACACGGAGGAACACAGGTTATCGTGTCAGTGTGGTTCTGTGAAAATCTGTAGCTTGATTTCAAAACAAATATGAGGAGAAACGATGTCACGAGAGGCTTATCACAAAGCACTAAAAAAGCTTGAGGACGAAGTATTATTCATGGGAGAAATGGTGTCAAACGCCATACGAAAATCTGTGGAATCGTTACAAAAAAGAGATATATCTGCATCCAAGGAAATTGTAAAGAACGATCTTCTCATAAACAAAAAACGTTTTGATATTGAAGAAAAGTGTATTTCCCTTATCGCCACTCAGCAACCGATGGCGGTTGATTTGAGGGAATTAACTTCTATCCTCAGCATCGTGACGGATCTCGAACGCATGGGTGATCATGCAGAAGGAATTGCAAAGATAAACATTTTAATTGGCGAAGGACCACTGGTGAAGCCTCTGATCGACATTCCCAGGATGGCTGAGATAGGGCTATCCATGCTTAATACATGTCTCAAGGCGTTTGTTAACAGGGATACAGAAACGGCAAGACGTATCTGTAATGAGGATGACCAGGTAGACGCCCTTCATGATCAGATTTACCGGGAGCTCCTGGTCATGATGATGGAAAACCCGCGGATAATCCATATGGCTACCTATCTCACGTGGGTATCCCACAACCTGGAACGCATCGCGGACAGGGTTACCAACATCGCCGAAAGGATTGTCTTCATGGTCACAGGAAAGATGGAAGAGATAAACGTGTCGAAATACTGATCTTATAGTATAAACAATATTCTTTTCTCATTTTTTTCTGATACCAGATCCGGAGAACGGAAACAGCCCGATATATTTAAGTGGAAATTAACTCTTTACCACCTCAGCGTCGCTTGCCACGCCTCTTTCAAATCGTAGATGTTTTCGTTGATAACGGGTTTTTTGTTTAGACCATATATTTTGAGAAGTGGTTCCGTCGTAACCTCTCCTAACAACCCGCAAGGAATATCCTTTACTAATTCCTCAAATTGTTTCTGATACTCAGGCCGAACCTCAACAACAAAGCGGCTGTTTGATTCGGAAAAGAGGATGGTGTCATTCCTCTGGATAGACCCTTCTGTGACAACGGCAGAAAGGTTAAGTATCATGCCATATCCTCCGGCAAAAGCCATTTCAGCGGTGGCAACTGCGAGACCTCCTTCAGAACAGTCATGACAAGACCTAGTAATCCTGAGTTTCGTTGCCTGTGCAAGAGTATCCATGATTTTTTTCCCTAAAATGGGATCTACCTTTGGAACATTATTTCCCTTATATCCGTGAATGTGGTAATAATGCGAACCGCCTAGCTCCGGACGAGTGATGCCTACCATGTAGACCAAGTTGCCAGGTTCTTTGATATCCATTGATACGGCATTTCGTACGTCTTCCATGACGGAGACGGCAGAAATGAGCAAGGTAGGTGGGATTACGATCGTTTCTTTATCCGTAACAAATTCGTTATTCAGGCTATCCTTTCCGGAGATAAACGGGGTTCCATACGCAATGGCGATGTCATGGCAGGCCTGTGCAGCCCTCACGAGACTGCCGAGGCGGTCAGGCTTGTTGGTGTTACCCCAGCAGAAATTATCTAAGAGCGCGACCTGGTCTAAACTTCCGCCAACGGCAATGATCTGCCGCAGCGCTTCATCAATAGCGGATGCCGCCATATGATAAGGGTCTATGTCTCCATATCGCGGATTCATGCCATTAGATACAACAATACCTTTTTTAGACCCCAGTACAGGGGTAACAACACAGGCGTCGCCCGGTCCGTCATTATGAATGCCTTGAAGGGGTTTTAAGACGCTGCCACCCTGCACCTCATGGTCGTACTGGCGTATGACCCATTCCTTACTGCAAACGTTCCATGCCGAGAGTATCTTTTTTACATCAGTTCCAAAATCTTCTTTTTCCGGCAGCGCAGGTTCTTCAAACATGGGTTTGTGCCATGTAGCCTTGCGTTCCAGTCTGGGTATACCGTTATGGAGGAAATCCATTCCCATTTCTCCGACCACCTGGGCATTGTATGACAAACGCAGTATCTTGTCGTTCGTGAATCTTCCAATGACCGTTGCTTCGACGTTTTCTGCCTGAAATAGTTTCAGAAGTTCATGTTCTTTTTCTGGTGGAACGGCGAGTACCATACGTTCTTGTGCCTCGGAGATCCAGATTTCCGTATAGGAGAGACCTTCGTATTTCAAGGGCACCTTTTCCAAGTGGACGTGTGCTCCCAGGTCTTGACCCATTTCACCCACGGCAGAGGATAGCCCTCCGGCTCCACAATCGGTGATACAACGGTACAGCCCTTTGTCACGGGCTTGTAAAAGCACGTCCAGCAACGCCTTTTCCGCTATTGCATTACCGATCTGAACGGCGCCACCTGATATCTGTTCGGATTGTTCATGCAACTCAGCGGAAGAGAACGTGGCCCCGTGGATGCCATCGCGTCCAGTCCTGCCGCCGGCAACAACAATAAGATCGCTGGGATGGGCTTCTTTTTGGCACTTATTTTTAGGAATAAGACCTACCGTACCACAAAAAACGATAGGGTTGCCAAGGTATCGTTCGTCAAAGAAGATAGCGCCGTTAGCGGTAGGAATGCCCATACGATTTCCATAATCCCGTACACCTGCAACGACCCCTTTAAAAATTCTTTTTGGATGCAAAACGCCTTTGGGGATTTTATCCAGGGCGGTATCTGGAATACCAAAGCAAAATACATCCGTATTCAGGATAGGCTTTCCCCCTAATCCTGTACCCATTATATCTCTGATGACACCCCCAACACCGGTATTTGCGCCTCCATATGGCTCTATGGCTGATGGATGATTATGGGTTTCCACCTTAAAGCAAATATGATAGTTATTGTCAAAATGCACGATACCTGCGTTGTCTTTAAATACAGAAACACACCAGGGCTTGTTCAGTTCACTGGTTGCCTTCATGATGGTATTTTTCAATAAATTATCGATTTTTATTCCATTGAAATCAATAATACCCCTGAAGGTCTTATGGACACAGTGTTCAGACCATGTCTGTGCAATGGTTTCAAGTTCGATGTCGGTAGGTTCCCGGTTGAGAGACTGGAAATACTTCTGGATCGATTGCATCTCTGGTAAATTGAGAGAGAGCTGGCCACGGGCACTTACCTCTTCCAATTGGTTATTGTCTGCACGTAATAACGGTACGTGCTGCTTTTTAAAGGCATACTGAATCGTATCAAGGTTGTAGTTAGGTATTTCCGGGTAGACAAAAACATCCTCGATCTTTGTGTTTGCGAGGATCCTGGTCGCTATGCTGTGGATCGCTTCCTGTGATATATTCCCATCCAAAAAATACTTTTGAGCGGTTTTCACGCCATCGAGGTTTATTCCCATGTCACGAATTGCCTTCAAAACCGATTGCTCAACGGGGTCCATGACGCCTGGCTTGCGGCTGATTTCCACAATATGGTGGCTAAAATCCGAAATCCGAAATCCGAAATCCGAAATCTGATAGCCTTGGGTAACTGTATCCACCAGGAGTTTTTGGGCAATCGTATCCAGATCATTTTTGTTTACCTTCCCAAAGATGATGTAAACCTGACGAATTCTGACATTCGTAACGCCGGGGAAACCGAATGCCTCGATTTCTGATCGTACATTATTTCCCAGAGGATCGGGAAGTCTGTCTTTAAAAAATACTTCGATGCGTGAATACATAAAATTCATCCGTTTCTCGATTGGTACGAAAATACCCCTCACCCAGACCCTCTCCCACAAGGGGCGAGGGAACCTTCCCTCTCTTGATGGGAGGGATTAAGGGAGGGTGATGTATTTTCATGCCATTTTGTGAGCCTTTGGCTCATGAATGTTTACTTACCGTGTAAATCCTTCTTTTCTTTGCAAGTTTTTTACAACCCCATTTGTTAAGGAGGACATCTTAAAATCTCCCTTAGAAAAAGGGGATCCAAGGGGTTGTTTCTCTATAATTAGGGGATTTCGTGCAGTCTAGCTGCATCATGTCTCTATCTTTTTGAGTTGTTGTAAAACACGCTATCACGTGATACCTTTGCCTTTTGCAGCTTGTTAAGCAACGAAGTATGATCTTTCACCAGGAGATCGTTTCTAAATCCGGCAAGCTCAGTCATAAATTGGTCGATGGACTTTATAACGTTATCACAATTGTGATCAAAAATATTTACCCACAACTCCGCATCCCCGGATGCAACCCTTGTCGTATCCCGTAACCCGCTTGCACCGTAAACGAGATGTTCTTGTTTGATTGCATTCACCAGACATGAGGCAAGCAGATGGGGCAGGTGACTTACGTATGCAAGTATTTCATCATGCTGTTCCGGGCTTAAATAGATAATTTTAGCCCCCAAAAGTCGCCACAAAGAAGAGATGGTTTCCAATCCCTTTGCATTTTTGTCGAGAGGCGTTATGATACAGTTGCAGCCTACAAAAAGGTCTGGTGAAGCGAATTCAACTCCTCTTTGCTCCGATCCTGCAATAGGATGCGCACCAATAAATGTGATGTCTTTTCTGATATTTTGAGTAATTTGCTGAACGATATGATGTTTCGTACTGCCCACATCGGTGAGAATAGCGTTACTTTTCATACACGGTATGACCTTTTTTGCCGTATCGATAATCTGGTTTACCGCTGTGGTAAGTATGACAATATCCGCATTCTTCACCGCCTCCTCGGCATGTAACATCCCTCTATCAATGGCATGCATTTTAATAGCAGTTTCGATGGAGGAAGGCCGGTGACCCACGCCAATGACGGTCTTTACCAAATTTCTCTTTTTCAGCCCCAGTCCGATTGACCCGCCAATGAGTCCCGGACCGATGATGCAGACGGTTCCAAATTGCATGTAAATCAACATAAATCAGATCTTCGGCAACTAAACATTTCTCTCCCTTTGACTGAAGAGGCTAGCGGGGAGTAATCATTCTTCTTTCACCCTCACATTACTCCCCCCATCGAGGGTGAGGGACTATTGTTTGAAACTCCTTGAACATTGAACATAAACATTACGATAGGTAGCCGTAGGCTTTCAGCCGGCGGCTCCCAGACGTGGAAGTGTCCATGTTTTCATGAAACGATATACTATATAGTAAACGTTTAAAGAAAGTTGTCATTACGATGACGCCAGTCCAAAGCAGTCTTTAGAGCGGGATTGCTTCGCTGTCGCTCGCAATGACCAATACATGTCAACTTACTTAATGTATTTACTATTATTGTGCTATAGTATTACCGAGTAAATACTTCTTCTTATATAACTTTTTTAACACACCCCGAAATCCCCTCTTGACAGAGGGGACTTGATTGTGGCTATGCTGCAGTATGATCTCTTCTAAACCACATTTCGTAAAGAGGGATAAAGATGTATGCCCCAAAGCTCAGGATGAGGAAGATGTTGGAAATCGTAAAGGCAATTACAAAGTGGGGAGATGAATATCTGATAAGCCACGGTGCGGCAAGATTCAAGAGAATTCCCACAAACGAAACTCCGTAGATCGTAACCTTTAACCCCTCGCGGGTATGCGTCATCGCCATAATGCGGGAGAGAATAAATACAACAATGGGCATTGAAAAGATATGGGTATGGGTCACCTCCAAAAGTTCCCGGTAGGATTTTGGGAAAAACAACCCTTCTTCGAGCTTTAATTTATTTTCTTCAAATGATAGCGGGACATCGATTTCTTCCTCTTCATCACCACAATAGTAGCGTATGGTTTTTTGTGCAGAAAACCCCGTTCGTTCATAATAATTGAGGAAGCCAATGCCAAGAGCAATAGCCATAATAGATAGAAAAAAGGTAAAAAAAATCTTATTGCTTATGGGAAGCGACCACATGCCACTTGACATTGTCTTCTCCTTTGACCGGGGATTTTTTGAATTTATCTGCAAACCCCTTTGTCATCTCAATCATGATCTTCCCGTCATTTCCTTCATAGATAATCATGGCGTGGACGTTGGGTATCTTTTTGACAAGTTCTAAGCCTTTCTCGTGGCCCATGACAAAGAGGCTAGTCGATAGGGCATCAACCTCCGTCCCCGTAGGGGCGACAATTGTCGTTGCAATGGTACCGGTTACAGGCCTGCCGGTAAGCGGGTTTACGATATGAGAATAGCGTTTCCCCTTTATCTCAAAGAATCGCTCGTAATCTCCCGATGTGGCCGTAGCCTCATCCCTGAGTTCCAGATAACCAAGGATTTCATCCTTATTGCGTGGATGCTGGATACCAATCTTCCATGCAGTTTTATCATGGGGAGTGCCTAACACATAAATATTTCCTCCAAGATTGATGCAGACATTCTCTAAACCAAATTTTTTCACGATCTCCAGTGCCTTGTCTACGGCATATCCCTTTCCAATAGCGCCCAAATCAATTTGTGTCTGCGTATTTTTAAAAAACACCGTGCTTGTTTTCTTTGTGCCAGTATTTTTGTTTATCACGATATTCTTATAGGATATGGCGGGCAAGACTTTTTCTATCTCTTTGTCAGAGGGGACATGTCCTTTTCCTTGAAAAAATCCCCACAGGGCAACGAGAGGGGATACCGTGATGTCAAAAGCACCGCCGCTGAGTTCACTATAATAGTGAGATCGTTCAATCACATCGAGGAGTTCTCCCTGACAGGGAACTGGCGACTTCGCCGCATGCTTATTTACCTGAGAAAGGTCGCTATCCTGTTTGTAATTGCTCATAATCCGGTCCATACGTTCCATCTCATCCAATGCCCCTTCAACAGCCTGACCGGCAGTCTTTTCATCCTTCGAATATACCGACACCTCAGCAAAGGTGCCCATGATCATGCGTGTTTGCTTTATTATTTTTACCTCAGAGGACTGCCCCTCGCGATTGTCGGTTTCTTTTTTGTTTTGTTTTGTGCTTTTCTGAATGTCAGACGTCCTGGCTTTCACCTTCTGGGATATGTTTGTCTCGCTTACAGGTTCTTCTTTTGCAGACAATGCGGCAGGTGCTTTTACACGTGAGATCGTATCTCCATTTCTTTTCCCGCTGAGATAATATGCATCAATGACAGCAAGCACCTTTCTCACGCCGGCGCACATGTACTGCACCGACATGGTAGCCCCCGTAACGTTAATGATGTCTTTATTTATGCGAATAGGATTTTTAAGAGATTTACCAATAAACTGATAGAGGAAGCGTTTTTTAGCAATTTCCCCGCCTCGGCTTTCACGGTAAACAAGGATTGCAATATCCTTGATCTTTCCTTGCGGAGTTACGCCTACAATAAAGGTAAATGGGTGAAACTTACCAATTTCTTCTGTAATAATCGCATATCCATCAATAACCCCTTTCTTTTTCCCAAGATAAACCTTAAATCCATCTTCGTAGAGCCGTCTGCTCAGAAGTTTTTCAAGGTTGTTTTTTTCTTCGGGAGACATGACAAACTCGTCGGATATAATTTCATCACACTCGGGGAATACCAAGTCAAGGGCTTCTTCTTCCGTGAGGTACGTCTGGAGTTGAAAATTCTCTGCTGGCTCAGTCTCTGTTTGAGCCTCTATAGATTTTGAAATGAAAAGAGATAGAATACCTGCCAAATACAAGAACAAAATACCGGCAAAAATTATTCGCTTTGAAGCCATGAGGAATTTTAATGGGTTTGTCGTCTTAAAAAGTTATCTTTTGATTTTTAGGAAGTTTCTACACTGAACTGCACAGGACATTTCATAAGAAAGGGGGAAACCAATGCAACAGCCTCCTTCTTTCGTGAAAGAATCATTGGGCACCAAGGATATTTTCTATCCTCTGTAAATAGTCTCGCTCAATGGTACCATCTGATACCGTGCGGTTCCATCGGTATGCCCGGCTTCCACCTGGCGCTTTTTCTTCAATCTGAGTATCTAGGGAGACATAGGTTTTGCTCTGTTCTCCCGTTACCTGTATAAACAAACGATATCGTTCTTGCCATGCCCCTTCCGTAAGTAACCCACTAGACTTCTGCGTAGACCAGCCTTTTACCCATTGGGTTCTTAAAAATCCTTTTTCCATGTCTTTTATTTCAACCGGAATCCCTGTAACAGCCTGATCTACGGCCTTCCATACGGTATTTGTATCTTTATCAAAATACCGGGAAACTGTCGTAATGTTTCTCAATCCGGAGTGCTTTGTAGCACAACCAGTGAAAAAGACAGCAAAAACGACAATTGATAACAATATGCCTATATAATCACTCTTTAACAATCGACTGGGATTCATAGAGAATAAAGATATTAGCAGAAATACTGTTTTTTTACAAACACTTTGTTTGAATTTTTTCTTGAATTATCAATGCAGTAATTACACTGAAACTCTGCAGTAATTCTACTGCATTTTCTAAAAACCATCTGATATTGTAACTTCTAAACAATACTTAACCTATTTATAACCACCTTTGAGTAGAATAGTTATAAAAAATAAAACAAAAAAGGATTTCTTCTGTATCCAAGGCACAATTTTTGTTAAATTGATACCAGTGTGATTTTGGGTGTTTACACCCAGTATCTTTTTATACCTCAGCAAAAATTGTGTATAATTATGGCTTTGGCTTTTAAACTATGTTAGGTTAATTTTGTATGTTAAAAAAGGTATTTTTCCCCTCTTAATATCCTTTTACCCGGAGGTCCATCTTGAAAATAAGGGAAATGTTACCCACGGCAGTTACTATGGGAAATATTATTTGCGGTTTTTCTTCGATTTTATGCGCTTCAAATCATCAGCTTGAAGCCGCAGGCTGGTTAATCGTCGCAGCCATGGCACTGGATGCCTTTGATGGAAGACTTGCCCGCATGATGAAAAGCACAAGCAAGATGGGGGCACAATTAGACTCAATGGCTGATTTAGCAACATTCGGTATTGCCCCTGCCATTCTCATGATTAAGACGTGCGCAACCTTTCCCGTTGTCTTTTTGTGGGGGGTTGGTTTGTTTTTCATGATATGTGCTGCCTTTCGATTGGCAAGGTTTAACATACAAAAAGATGAAGACGCGCATATATCAAGACATTTTTTCACGGGATTACCCACAACACTCTCTGGAGGTACCATTGCACAACTGGTCATTCTGAATCAGTTTATTCAAATAAAATTTGGAACCAACATCGTTGCAGTTCTTTTACCATTTATTACTTTTACGCTCGGGTTATTTATGGTAAGTAAAGTCCCGTTCTTTAATATTACTAACAAAATAGGCTTTAAACAAGGAATCTGGTTTATGGTACTGGAATTTTCTGCGGCCATCCTATTCTTCGTGCTTACGCCTGAGTTAGCGTTATCAACCGCGCTTAGTTGTTATTTAATAACCTGTGCAATGTATGGAGTAGTAAAAGGCAGACACTTGAAAAAAGGATACTCTGTCACATAAAATTAATGTGGGTTATCCACCGGTATTTTTTTTCTTTTCCTGCATTTGAGGCATTGAGTGTTACTTCTTTTGTAAAGACGAAACAAAGACTTCATCGTTGCACAAGTCATGCTTACTTCTCATCCAACCCTTCTGCGTTTTGCAAAAACCAACACCCTTTTTCCCGATGACTCTTGGCTGCAATTTACTTGCAATAAATGGGAAAATAATTAAAATTGTTCAAAAGGGGTATGCACTTGATGACACCTACCCCAATATATTGTATTTTCGAGTACGGCTTATATACTACATATGCTACCAGGTGCCGTTAAGTGCATACCCCACTTGTTCATTATCGCAAAACTGTTGTTGCAAAACGTGAGAATATGAAAAATCTGATATAGCTATTATGAGAACCTGCAATAAGGAGATAGTGAGTGCCTGAAAAAACAATAACAGAACTTGAGAATTTGATACTAGAGATTGAGCACCGGATTGAGGATTTACAAAGCGATTCCATAAATGATTACTTTGACAGAGGTACCGAAATACAAAATTTAAAAGAACGACGGGAACGTCTTCAGAAGAGCCTCTGCTCTAAATTAACTCCTTACGATATTGTTAAACTTGCCCGACATCCATTGCGGCCTCTTTCGGCTGATTATATACATATGATATTTGACGATTTCATTGAACTTCATGGAGATAAGCGTTTCGGTGATGACAAAGCAATGATCTGTGGATTGGGAAGAATTGGACAGGAAAGACTTTTATTTGTTGGACAGCAGAAAGGTAAAAGCACAAAGGAACGTATCGCATGTAATTTTGGAATGCCAAATCCCGAAGGATATAGAAAGGCATTACAAAAAATGAAACTTGCAGAAAAGTTTCATTTACCAATCGTCACGCTCATAGACACACCTGGGGCAAACCCTGATATTGGAGCAGAAGAAAGGGGACAGGCACAGGCAATTGCAGAAAACATTTACGAGATGTGCCGATTGAAAACCCCGATTATCAATATCGTTATCGGGGAAGGTGGGAGTGGTGGCGCATTAGGGATAGGAGTGGGTGACAAGTTTGCAATTTTGGAATATGCGTATTATTCCGTAATTTCACCCGAAGGCTGCGCCGCAATCTTGTGGAAGAATGCAGAAAATGCGCCAATATCAGCAAAGTCTTTGCAGCTCACAGCAAAGGATCTATTACGCTTTGGCGTGGTTGATGAAATTATTTCAGAACCACTTGGCGCAGCACATAAGGACCCTAAAACTATGGCTGGTATTCTTAAAGCACAGATAGCCAAATATCTTGCAGAAATGAAAAGCGTCTCCATTGACGATCTCATAGCGAATCGGTATGCGAGATACAGAAAAATAGGCAAATATGTAGAAGAATAAAGACAAGGCGTGCCGCACCGAACGACTCTTGCAGGAATATAACCACTTCGAATTTAACCTTATCTTTCTGAGATCCTGTCGTCTTTCATCCCATCAGAACAACAAGGTATTCAATCTGCCGGCAAACGGGCATCTCAGCATTCATATCTTCTGATATTTGAGCAACAGCACGTATTGTTTTCTTCAGGTATCCGGCTCTACTTTGCCTCCTGAACCACCAAATCATCAAAAAATGTATATGAATCGGCCTTAGTCCAAAGCCCCACGCTTCCACTATCAAAGGTATCATCAGTCGCTTCAATTACTTTTGCGTTATTAAAAAAACACTGCACCTTATCTCCCTTATAAATCACTTTTAAAAGCTGCCACTCATTCGATTTAACCTTTAGGTCTTTACCGCCAATCTGCTTACGGCTCCCATTAACCACTTTATATAATCTGACATTATTTTCCTTGGCATTTGCCCTAAGCACATAATAGTTATTACTGTCTTTGTATCTAAAAACTAACCCGCCAGCCTGATCTACCTCTCCACTGATAGTCCTGAACTTAACGAACGCCATGGCATCCTTATAAGATACTCCGTCTAATATCAACAAGGGGAACCGATAGTCAGTATCATCCAGTTTGGTTTGTACCACCACATTATCCGCAGAAGGGGCATGTTCAATCTTTTTAACTATCCAACGCCCGGGTTCTCCCTTTCCTGTAAAGGCAATTTGACATCCACGGGGGAGATCACCGTCTTTATCGTCGTCGAAATAATACTCCTTCCTTTCTCCCAGAATTTCTGAGCCTGTAACCTTTTGACCTTGCTGTGCATGGACACCCTGTGAAATAACCGAACTCATACAACAAATTACCATGGCAATAAAAATTCTCTTCATAAACCGTATCTCGCTTTTTAAAAATTGTGTAATAAAAACGCTCTCTTAATTATTGCTCTGCGCTTGGAAATTTAACAAACCGCCAACACAAAGAATATCAATCTCACGCGGGGTCAACGCATGGTTTACGCGTATTGTTTTATTTTTTGTCAGATTATTAACAACCAAAGCGCCCCCTGATTTTAATTTATTTTTTATATCGGGCAGCTCGATGTTATCCCCCTGATCAATTGAATTATAGTCGTTCTCGTTCTCAAAGGTTAACGGCAGAATTCCAAAATTTACCAGATTCGCCCTATGGATTCTGGCGAACGACCTGGCAACAACTGCCTTTACTCCTAAATACATGGGTGCCAGGGCAGCGTGTTCCCTGCTTGAACCTTGCCCGTAGTTTACTCCACCGATCAGGAAGCCCCCGCCTTTTTCCTTTGCGCGTTTTACAAACTCCTTATCCACCTTCTCAAATACAAACTCTGAGATGGCGGGAATATTCGACCGTAGCGGTAAAACCTTTGCACCTGCCGGCATGATATCATCAGTGGTAATATTATCCCCGGCCTTTAAAAGGACATCCCCTTTTAAGGTATCAGGCATAGGATCTTTTTTTGGCAAAGGCTTTATGTTAGGTCCTCTCCTGATCTCCACCGTTTCCGGTTTTAACGAAGGCGGAACAATCATCGTATCATCAATGGTAAATTTCTTAGGATCTCTAATAACAATTGGTTCTCCAAATTCCCTGGGATCACTGATAACACCGTTGATCGCCGTGGCTATAGCCGTTTCCGGGCTAACCAGGTATACCTGAGCATCAGCAGTCCCGCTCCTCCCCTCAAAGTTTCTGTTAAACGACCTTACGGAAACACCGCCTGACGGCGGGGCTTGTCCCATCCCGATACAAGGTCCGCAGGCCACCTCAATCACACGCGCACCCGCAAGAATCATATCGGTCAATGCACCATTTTTTGCTATCATCTCCAACACCTGCCTCGAACCGGGAGAAATGGTCAGGCTGACCTCCGGGTGCACCTTACGACCATTCAACATCGTTGCGGCCACCATGAGATCATGGTACGATGAGTTCGTACAACTTCCAACACACACTTGTTCAACCTTTTTCCCTTTAATTTCTCTTACACTACAGACATTATCGGGACTATGGGGTCTGGCAATCAACGGTTCTAATGCCGAAAGGTCAATCTCGATAACCTCATCATACTGTGCGCTGGCATCGGCTTTAAATGGTTTCCATACATCTTCCCGTCCCTGCATCCTGAGATACTTTTTTGTTTGAGCATCACTGGGAAAAATCGAGGTAAGCGCCCCCAGTTCTGCACCCATATTGGTAATGGTAGCGCGTTCTGTCACCGTAAGGGTTTTTACCCCATCGCCGCCATATTCAAACACTTTACCTACTCCGCCTTTTACCGTTACCCTTTTTAATAATTCCAAAATAACGTCCTTTGCAGTTACCCAATGTTGCAACGTTCCGCTTAATTTCACCAACACTACCTTTGGCATGGAAACATAAAATGGCCCACCAGCCATAGCGACAGCCACATCGAGCCCCCCTGCACCAATCGCTATCATCCCCAATCCGCCGCACGTAGGCGTATGGCTATCAGAACCCAGCAAGGTTTCTCCTGGCACGGCGAATCGTTCAAGATGCACTTGATGACAAATGCCATTGCCTGGTTTTGAAAAATAAATGCCATATTTTTCTGCTATGCTCTGGAGGAACAGATGATCATCAAAATTTTCAAATCCGGTCTGGAGCATATTATGGTCAACATAACTTACCGACAGTTTTGTCTTGACTTTTGAAATTCCCATGGCTTCAAACTGGAGATATGCCATAGTCCCTGTGGCATCCTGCGTAAGGGTTTGATCAATAATAAAAGCAATCTCCTCACCGCTTTTTAGTTCGCCGGATACCAGATGCAAATTTAAAATTTTTTGCACCAGATTCTTTCCCATCTTTGCCCTTTCATTCGTAGTAGAAATACAAAAAAAAGTCCCACCGTTTGAGGCGGTGGGACTTTTGCTAAAACATGATACTTCATTCTCACGTCCAAACAACCCTATTGGTGAGTTAGGTGCGTCTTTATGTATCCATGACCTCCAAAAAGCACTACGTCAATTTCTTTTGGAATATAACTTTTACTAAAATTATGCGATTTATTTGGACCATGACACGATTGACATGTCACCAAATCCTTAGAAATCAAACCCTGATTGCGCAACTCCATTACCTTACCAAAAATAGACCCCTTGGCTATGTTTAACTGAGCATGCTCAGGACCGCCAATATGACACTTTTCGCAGGCGTCTGGCGCCCTTGCCTCTGCCACCGAGAATTTATGGCTTGGATGGCAGGCATCACAACTTCCGCCAATTCTATCGAACTCATAACTCAAACCTAATTTATGACACTCTTTACAATCCTTGATATTCAACAACCTTGTACTGATCACATCAAATTTGCTGGGAACTGCCACAGGATGACCTTGAAGGTGCTTGCTTTCCCGGAAATCAACATATTGGGTCTGATGGCATTCGCCGCAGGTACTTGCAGAAACATGACCACGTTTCTTTGCAATAAACCGATGATCGTTTCCATGACACGTAACACACGTCACGCCCTTCACGGAATGAACGCCTTTCGTCCATTCCTTTACAACCTCCGGTGTGGCCATTTTATGGCAAGCCAGACATTCGGTTTCTTCGTAGGTACCATATGGTTTAATCTTCTTTGCTGCATAAGCCTTGAACAAATCACCCGGCATGTGCGGATGAACCACACCAAGGTGGCAATCCGTGCAGGTCAATTTCTCAAGTGATATGCTATGAGCAATTTCGGTACGGTGTTTACTACTTTTTAAAACAAATTCAATATGGGATTTATCTTTGGTAAAACCTTCCGAATGGCAGCGGATGCAGTTTCCATTTAAAATTTCGAGACTATCATCAGCAATCTCAATGAACGCGCCATCTGAATATGCCTGGAATGAATGCATTAATGAATCATGCGTTCCATCACTGAGTTTTGCGTGTGCATAACCCTTAATTCCTGGACCAACGTGACAGGCGTGACAATTTTCGACGTGTTCATTATGATGTTTCGATGCCTTAAAAGAATCATAATGAATTTTCATTTCATGGCAGCTGGCACAAAACTCGCTTTTTTCCGAATAATGATATACCTTATGTAATGTAACGAAAAAAACTGCTAACACAATTATTGCAAAAAAGCCTACCAGCTTTTTTCTCTTCCGAACAAATTCCAACACCTGCTTCAACCGCTCCATACACCCCTCCTAAATTTCATTTGACGGCAGTTAACCTTCGTTATGTAATTCAGATATATTGATCGAAAATTCCAGAATATGAATGCCTTTACCAAGGCAAAAAAATAACCAGCTCTATGAAATAAATTTAGAATAAACCAAAGCTCTAGAATCCTACCATAAAGTTTTTCTATGTTCAAGTTATTTTTTCATTGGTCGCGAATTCTTTCTCTCTGAAAGAAAGATGACGCCCTCATAAAACCGGATTCCTCTAAATTCATTGACAAAAACATTGCTCTTCAGTAAAATTTAATTTTTGGAATTTTAACACAAAAAACCCTTATCTAAGGAATGTAATACATGAAGAATCACCTTGCCAAATACCTGATTTATGGCTCTGTTGTTGCTTTTTTCTCTTTTTCCTTATATATGGGAAAATCTGCACAAGCCCAACATGCCGGAGGCGGAATTATCGACACGACAAAACAACCTGGAACGTCAACACCAAGTTATCATCAGTCATTTGCTCCTTATGGTGATACCGTGCAAATCCCCTGGATTGATGAAAAACCTAACCCTCTCTCTATTAAAGTAACGGAAACAATCACTTATGAAGTACCCGTAGAGGAAAAAAAAGTTAATGAGAAGAAATTAACCATTGAAGATCTTGAGTTAAAAGAAGTAAAGGATAACAGTGAAATTAACTTTCACCAGGTTGATTGTCTTTTTTTCAAAACCATAAAACAAACACAAACCCGAACAGCAGAAAACCTTACCTGTACGAGAGAGAGGGACGGCACACAATATTGGCTGTCTGATGGCAAAAAATATGTTGAATGGGGAACATGGTCAAACTGGAAGGTCGTAAAGGAAGCCCAAGTAGTTGAAATGGCAGAAAAAAACCATACCTCTCCATAATTAGCAGGAATTAGCAACTTTTTTACGTCCCCTTTCGTTCTCCTTTCGGATTGAGGGGGGGAATGGTGTGTTGTAAATCAGCCGCTTTATAAATATCTGGCATTATCAAGAGGAGGTTTTTTGTGAAGTTTGTACATTCACTCATTATACTGATTGTGTTAACAATAACGCACCTCAACTTTCTTCACGCAGAGACAACAAAAAAAGAATCCTTACCAAAAGCAAAAGAAAATATTACTAAAAACAAGCTTTGCCCGGGATGTGGCAGGCTATATCCGGGCGACATAAGTTCCTGCAGCATTGATGGCAGAGAACTGGTGGAATTCAACGAAGTGGACCTTATATGTCCCACCTGCAAGGAAATAGCAAATCCAGGTGAAAAATTCTGTAAAAAAGATGGGACGCAACTTATTTCTAAATCCTTACCCGACAAAAAAACTTCTGTGCCTGATAAAAAAATCGAAATCAACCTCCCACCAAACGCCACGCAAGAGGAAAAAACAAAAGCCGCCATGTATTACATACTGGAAGGAAATCGCCTGCGCGAAGAACTGAATGATTTTGAGGGAGCTTTAGGAGAATACAAAAAAGCAGAGAAAATAAATCCTGAACTTCCAGCCATCCATTTTCAAATGGGCGGAATTTATTGGAAACTTGGAAAGCAAAGGGAAGCCTTAACCCATCTCGACAAATGTAAAACATTATTGGAGGCACAACCACCTGAGGCGAAGTCAGATGAAAATTACAAAAAGACATTACAGGACGTTAAAGTTTACATCAATAAATTAGAAAAAGGGCTAAAACCATCCGAAAAGAGTCAACGCAAAGAGTTAACGCTGGTTGAGCGGGACGAAAGAATGAAAAAAGCCCTGTTGGAGAATAACAGGAAATGGAATGAAATGGTATTAGTTCCTGCAGGAAAATTTATTATGGGTACAACAGAAGACGAATTTATTCCTGAAGAAACCCCACAACATGAAGTATATTTAGATTCATACTTTATTGACAAATATGAGGTCACCAATGCCCAGTACTGGGCATTTTTACAATCAATCAAGAGTACCGGTGACCACAGCAAGTGTTTCCCGGGTGAACCCAAGAGCAAAGACCATACCCCAGGAACACCCCATACAGGATGGGACTATCCCTATTACGATTATCCTGATTATCCGGTCACCCGTGTCGATTGGTATGATGCTTATGCTTATGCTGCATGGGCAGGGAAACGTTTGCCAACGGAGGCTGAATGGGAGAAGGCCGCCAGGGGAACTGACGGACGCAGATTTCCCTGGGGCAATGTGTGGGATGCCAAACGAAGCAATGTCGGCCCTGATGC